>NZ_JAGQBV010000002.1:0-96336 GCF_024345815.1 Cyanobium sp. HWJ4-Hawea
AAGTCAATCGCCAGGGTGCCGGTGTTTTCCATCCCTCTGGCCGCGACTGCCCTACGATCATCGCTAGAGACAAGATCAGGTGCGTTTGGGCAAGATGCAAAGTGCAATCGGTGTGAATTACAAGGAATTGGCCCAGCGGGCCGACAGCCTGATTCGCTACTCCAGCAACCGGTACCTCACCACCGTGCGCATTGCCTTTAGGGCCAAGCAGCGCCGTTTCGATGATTTTGATGGCCTACTCGATGACTCGATGGTCAAGCCCGTGCAGCGGGCGATTATTGAACTCAGCGACGAGCAGGATCAACCCGATCTGCTGCCTGGCTGATAACTAGCCGGAATGCTGGTTCAACAGGGTGAGGGCTGGCGTTTTCTGGTCGATCCAGGGCGTCACCCTTATGTTGTGTTGGTGGGTGGCTGCGGCTGGGCCACGGAGCTCACCGCAGCAGAGGCCCAGGAGCTGCTGCAGGGCGTGGCCAAGCTGCAGTCCCAGCACGGGGACCTGGCGGATCAGTTGATGGCAGAGGAATCGATCACCCTTGAGTGGGAGTTGGGGGAGCTTTGGCTTGAGCTGGAAGGTGATCGAAATGGTTGGGGCCTGCGTTTCCTGCTCAGTCCAGAGGCCATGCCTGGCCCTGGCCCTAAAAGGCGGGCGGTGGAGGGGAGCTGGAGCCAGGGAGCGGCCCCAGCCTTTGCTCAAGCCTTGGCAGCGGGGCTAGCTGGGTTCAATCCAGCCTGAGACCGGCTTAGTTGGTTTTGGGGCGATCAGCAGCTCTGATGGTTGCTGGGGTATTGATCCCTCCCCAGCCCAGGGATGGAAATTCCCCAGCTTTTCCCCAGGCCAGGCTGCCGGCAGCTAGCGGCCACCTGGGCCCTGGGGATTACTTGGCTGGCTCGTCCGAGTCCCTTGACTCTCCAGGTTTTGGCTTGATGTCCGGCTAAGGCCTCGCCCCTGCTTGGTTGGGCCCCTGTGGGGTCAGGCGATCTCAGCTTGCGAACGGTGGGCCCACGGTTTTTTGCAGCTGGTTGACGCCCTGGCGGGGGTGGGGGCTTACTGGGTTGGCAATTGATGGCGGCAAATGGCCCTGGGCGTGGCGAAGGAGTTGGTAAAGCTTCCTAAGGAGCAAGTAGCCCAGGTCGAGGAGGGACTGGTCAGCTTTCGCGCCGAGGTGCCCGAAGCCCTGCTCAGTGCCATGAAGATCTTCATTGAAGGCCATCCCAATTGGGATCAATACCGCCTAGTGCAGGCGGCTGTGGCGGGTTTTTTGGTGCAAAACGGCCTGGAGGATCGGGGGGTTACCCGCTGCTACCTGGCCAATTTGTTTCCAGGCCAAGCCAGTTTTAAAGGGAATTGATCTCTGCGAATAGTTGCCCGTAGGCCGCTGCCAGGGTGCAGAAGGTCACCGGCAGGGCCACCAGCAGTCCCACGGGCAGCACCAAAAAACCGGCCAACAGAATCAGCAGCACCACCAGGGTCAGGCCCAGGGCATGGAGCCAGTGGGGATCCACGGCAGCCCGGCCGCTGCGGAAGGAGGCCAGGGGGGATAGCCCGCCGATCAGGGTGAGCGGCAGGCAAAGGATTTGATCGGCAGCCAGATATACCGCCACCGCCACTCCCGCCACCAGGGGGATGGGAGCAAGCCAGGGCTGCAGCAGGGTCAGCAGCCAGGCACTGGCCTGGGCAAACCGCAGGATCAATGCATTGAGCACCAGGATCAACAACAAGGTGCCGCCGCAGCGGGCCATGGCCCGGCCATCAAGGCGCATTAGGTCCTGGAGGCTGGGTCTCTGGCCAGCTAGGGCGAGTTGGGCTCCCCGCATCAGGCCCACCACCAACCAGAGGCTGGTGGCTGCATAGGCCAGCCAGGCCAGGCCTGCCAGGGCAACGGCCAGGCCATCGGGATGGCCAAATAGACCCACGATGCGGCTGCTCTCGTAGCGATAGAGCAGCTGGCTCAGCAGGTTCGTACCCCCACTAACCAGGGTGAAGCCCATCAACACCCAGGGGCAGTGGCGGAAGGCTTTCCAGCCCCTCTCCAGGGCCCCTCGAATGGCGATTGCCGGGTGGTGTTGGTGTTTGGGCTGGGGCAGCTGCATCGCCAGGGGGGCTAGCTCCCCTCCAGGAGGGAGAAGAGCTTCTGGGCACTGGCCTCAGGCACCGGCAGGATTGAAAGGCGGTTGCCCCGTTTGACCACTCCAAGCTCCTCTGGGCCAAAGGATTCCTTGAGCTGATCAAGGCTGAGGAAATTGCTAAAGGTGCGCAAATAGCGCAGACGGGCGCAATCCCAGCGCGGCTTGGCGGGGCTGGCCGCCGGGTCGAAATACTTTGATGCGGGATCGAATTGGCTGGGGTCGGTGAGCCCGGTTTCAACCACCTCCATCAGCCCCACAATCCCCGGTGGCTTGGTGTTTGAGTGGTAGAAGAAGGCCTGGTCGCCCACCGCCATGCTGCGCATGAAGTTGCGGGCCTGGTAGTTGCGAATGCCATCCCAGAGGGTCGTGCCCTCGGCCTGGAGATGGCTGATCCCGTAGACATCGGGCTCGCTTTTCATCAACCAGTAGGCCATCGTCTCAATCCTTGTCGGGCAGGGAAGCTACCAACTGGCGGAAATGGTCGCCGCGGGCTTCGAAATCACTGTATTGATCGAAGCTGGCGCAGGCAGGTGAAAGCACCACCTCAGGACAACCCAGCCTTGCGGCTAAGGCGGCTGCCTGGGTTACGGCCGCCGCCAGCTCTGGGCAGCAGACCACCGTGCCGCCATAGCCAGCGGCATCAAGCAGGGCGGCAAATTCCTGTTGGGCTGCGCCAAAGAGCACCACTGCCCTGGCCTGGGCCTTGAGCCCCTCGATCCAGCCGTTGGCATCGCCCTGTTTGGAGGCACCACCCGCCAGCACCACAAGGGGGCCCTGCAGGGCTTTGAGGGCCACCTCGGCGGCGTCGTAGTTGGTGGCCTTGCTGTCGTTGAAGTAGGTCGCACCCCTGTGGCAGCCCAGCCGCTCGAGCCTGTGGGGGACCCCTGGAAAATGGCGAAAGGCCTTTTCCATTTGCTGGCCGCTGAGGCCCGCCTCCAGGCAGGCCGCGGCAGCTAGCAGCAGGTTTTGGCGGTTGTGGGCGCCGGGCATGGCCAAGCAATCGGCCGCCATTAAATGCTCAGGCCCGCCAGGGCCCTGGCGCCACACCCCATCGCCCTCAATCCAGAGCGCCGGACCTATGCCCTCAGGCAGCTGCGACCGCAGGGCCAAGCGCGGCCCCGCCGTTACCCAGGTGGCCCGATCCCAGCTGCTGGCACGGCTAAGGAGGTCGGGATCATCGCCATTGAGGATGCGCACTTCGCTGCGCTCCAGCAGGCTGCGCTTGATGGCCCGGTAGTTGTCGAGGTTGCCGTGGCGCTCCAGGTGGTCTGGGGTGAGGGTGGTCCAGATGCCGATTTTTGGTGCCACCTGGGCGGCTGCTTCGATTTGGTAGCTGCTCAGTTCCACCACCATCCATTGGGGCAGGGATTGGCCCGGTTGCAGGCGCTCGAGCACCAGCTCGGCGGCCGAGAAACCCACATTGCCGGCCATCGGCGCATCCAGACCTGCGCTTTGGAGCAGGTGGCTGATCAGGTGGGTCACGGTGGTTTTGCCATTGGTGCCGGTGATGCCAATCCAGGGGCTGCCAGTGCTGGCGCGCCAGGCGACGGCCACCTCCCCTTCCACGGCCACTCCCTGCTGGCGTAGGGCCACCAGGGTGGGTTGATCCCAGGGGATGCCGGGGCTCACCACCACGCGGTTGGGCCGGGTTGCCAGGGCGGTGAAAGTTTCTGCTGTGAGGGGTTTGGCCAGCTCTACGGCAATGCCGAGCTGGCGGAGGCTGCCGGCAAGGGCTTCTTGCTCGGGCCCGCCTTGGCTATCGATCACCAATACCGCTTCACCCTGCTGGCGGAGCAATTTGGCGGCCCCCCTGCCCGACCTACCCAGGCCGACCACAACGGTTAAACCAGCTGCGGCCCCAGGGTTCTCAGACAACGTTGCCTACAGCGTGAACTGGAAAATGGGCGATACTGGAATCGAACCAGTGACTCCTACCGTGTCAAGGTAGTGCTCTACCTCTGAGCTAATCGCCCCAGAAGCGCCAGCAACCTAGCAGCGGACGGGATCGGGGCCTGGGGTAGACAGTCGTCTGATTGGAGCCCATGGGCGAAGAAGGGGATTCCGCCGATGTAGTATTGATGCAAATATACACTCATATGCCGGGGCTTTGCCAGTTAATTAATACTTTCGGTGCCTGCCTAGGTGCTGGCACTTTATTGATGGGCCAGGTCGCTGTTGCAAGCCCTGCTCCCCAGCGGACTGCAGTTCCTATCCGGGCGAAAACCCAGGCAGCGGCTACTGCCAATTCGCCAATTCCTGCGAAATCCCGTTCTTCTGTCATATACGACACTTACATCCTTGGCCCTGGAGATTCCCTGCAGGTTGAGTTAATTGATATTCCAGAGCTTTCTGGTGTTTACTCAATCGGGCCTGACGGCACCATGTATTTGCCCCGCTTGCGGGCTTTGTATGTGGAGGGCCTAACTGTAGAAGAGCTGAGATATTTCCTGCAGCAGCAGTTTAAGGCCTATGTGCGCTCCCCTGAAGTGTACGTAAGGCCAGTTACTTACCGACCAATTCGGGTATATGTGGGTGGTGAAGTGCGCAGGCCTGGTTACTACATCCTCTCTGGTGCTCAGAAGCTTTCGGGGGTGTCAGGATCCGCCGATTCTTCTATCGCTGCCGACGGTGGGGCAAACTTTTCTTCCCGGCCAGGTGTTTCAGGTGCTGATTTGGCTGGTGGCTCCCAGGGTGCATTGGCTTCTGGTGGCGGATCGGCAATTGGCGGATCGGGTGTGGTTACTTTTGGTGCCCTGTTCCCCACTGTTTTCGATGCAATAAAGACAGCCGAAGGCATCACGCCATTCTCGAATCTGGCGGACATACAGGTAACCCGAAGGCAAGCTCTTGGTGTAGGGGGTGGCAAAATCAGGACAAATTTGAATTTCCTTTCGCTTTTAAGCGAGGGGGATGAGTCGCAAAATATCCGGCTTTTCGATGGGGATGTGGTTTATATCACTAAAAGCACTGTTGTGCTTAGAGACCAGCTTCTCAAGGCTGGGCAAACCAACCTGAATCCAAAGTTTCTTCAGGTTTTTATGAGCGGAAGAGTTAACACTCCTGGAGCAGTTACCGTGCCCCAAGGGGGTACGTTGAATCAGGCCATAGCAATTGCAGGGGGCCTCAAGTTGCTGCGTGGTCAGATTTCCTTTATTAGATTCACTAACGAAGGTGAAGTGGACCGTCGGGTTTTCTCATACAGCCCTGGGGCCTCATCAAATTCTTTGAAAAATCCCATCTTGGTGGCAGGCGACATAATCCAAGTCCAGGAATCTGCCCTTTCTGCTGGAGTTACAGTGCTGCAGGAAATTACGGCACCACTCTTGGGGATTTATGCCACTCAACAAGTATTTAGCAACTTAAAATAATGATGAATAATGATTCGAAGGCTTCTATTCAGCCTCCAGCGCCAACTTCTGACGATGAAATCGACCTAGGGCAACTTGTCTCGGCCCTTAAGCGACATTGGAAATTGATTGCCAAGGTGGCAGGTGGAACATTTTTGCTAAGTGCTATTTACGCTTTTGCTGCCCCTCGGGTGTGGGAGGGAGAGTTTCAGATAGTCTTGGCCAGTAAGGAATCGAAATCCGGAGGAGGTGCGCAGGCTTTTCTGCAGTCAAATCCAGGATTGGCAAGTCTTACGGGGTTAAAAGGCGACGGGGATGCCCTTAAAACAGAGGTAAAGATTCTAGAAAGCCCTTCAGTACTAAAACCAGTATATGATTATGTAAGGCGTCAAAAAGCTCTGCAAGGAGTTAATGTTGACGACCTCCGTTTTGATGATTGGATAAAAAGCGTTGAGGTGAAGCTTGAAAAAGAAACATCGGTTCTTAATGTTGCCTACCAGGACAATGATCGAGAACTGATTGTTAATGTTATTTCGCGGATTTCCCAGGCATATCAATTGTATTCCGGGCGAGATCGGGAGCGAGGGATTTCCCAGGCAATTCGTTATTTAGATCTGCAAATCGGCAAATACCGTGTTAAAGGTGTTGCTTCGCTTCGCAAGGCCCAGCAATTTGCCATTGAGCAGGATCTAACCGCCCTCAAGGGTGAAGAAAAGGGCGATGCTGAAGTGATTAATTCCTTGAATATTGAGGCTGTCCGCGTACAGGCCGCAAATGAAATTCGCAATATTAATGAGCAGTTAAAGCAGCTCAACGCTTTGAGCAATGATCCCGAGGCTCTGATGTACATGGGAAGCAATATTCCTGAGTTGGCGTCAAAGGGATTACCTGTGCGCCTTGACCAAATCGACATGCAGTTAGCAATGTTGAAGTCAAAATTTACAAACAAAGAGGACGCTATTCGCCGCTTGCAAGAAAGCAGGCTAGTTCTGATTAGGACCCTCAGGCGTCAAACCTACGGCTATCTATTGGCAAAACGTGCCTCTGCCCAAGCGCGCTTGGCCGCAGCTGAGCGGCCAAAGGGTGTCTTAATTCGCTATAGAGAGCTGCTAAGAGAAGCGGCAAGGGATGAAGCAACTCTTACTCAGTTAGAGGTCCAAAGACAGGCTTTAGCGCTTGAACAAGCTCGAAAGGAGGATCCATGGGAGCTGATCTCTACGCCAACCCTGCTGGATCGGCCGGTTTCACCCAGGAAGGGTCGCAACATGGCCCTTGGCCTATTGGCCGGCTTAGTGCTTGGTTCAGGTGCCGCACTTGTGGTTGATCGGCGCGGCGGAAAGGTTTGGAGTCTGGATGAGTTGCGCAGTGCCTTGCCCTATCCCTTGCTTGCCCAGCTGGAGCTGGCCGAGCCAGCAAGTTGGAAGGCACCTTTAGCCCTCTTGGCGGATGGCGCTTTACAAGGTTGTCCGCAGGTCGCTTTGATTTCAGTAATGGGTCCATTGCCCAATGACCTTCAGCAGATCCTCCAGGCAGCACTCCAGCTCTCAGATCCCGCTGCCCAAGTTGTTGCCACCACCGATCTAACCGTGGCTCGTAATTGCCAGGCCCAGCTGCTCGTGCTCAGCCCCGGTATGGCAAGCCGCGAACAGTTGGTTCAACTGCGTCAAAATATTGAGCTCCAGGGACAGCCCGTGGCTGGTCTGCTGGTGATCAATGGTGCCTAGCCCACCAACTCCAGCGGCCCAGATCCCAGTTCAGCAGCCCGCCATCCTTTGGCAGGCCCTGCCTGCTGATCAGCGCGACCGCCCGGGTGGGCCCCTTTTTAAGGCCCTACCCCCAACTCCTGGTGCCAGTTCGCCTGCTCCGCCCTCTTGGAAGCAGGCACCATCTGCGGGAGCTCCAGCCAGCTTGCCTTTTTGGAAGCCCCTGCCTTCGGGTTCCTCCTCCCCAGCTCCCCTGGCGGTGCAATGGAAGCAGGTGCCATCTGTTTTGAAGGGGATCGATGCGTCTAGCCAGGTGCCAGTGTTTAAGCCCTTGCCTGCTGGTCAATCGCCTGCGGCGATTCCAGTGCGCTGGTTTCCCCTGGCCATGGCTGCCTCCGCCCAAGCCAAGCCCATTTGGCTACCTGTTCCGGAGGGGGAGCCGGCCTTCAAGCTTCCATCTCCCGAAACCCTTGCCGCTGGCCGCAAGCCACCCACTAGCAAGGAAGAGGCTCAGGAATTCCTGTCTGCCTATATGCCTACGGCAGTGGATTACGGAAGTTTGTTGCGCCTTAGCCAACTACCCACCGCCAACTTGCTGGAGGAGGGTGGCGGCACCTTCAGCTTCCAGCAGGTAACTCCAGCCAATGGTGGTGCCGCAGGCGGTAGCGGTAACCAAAACTATGGATTTCGAGCCGATCTCGCAATTAATTCCGCCGTGATGGTGTCGGCTTATTACACCTATGCCGACGATCCCCTCTATGCCCTAATCCCAAGTCGCCCCTCCCAGCCCGCCAACTTCTGGAGTATCTATGGCGGCAGCATTCGTGCCCGTCTAGCTGGCCAGGGCCAGGGGCCTGGCAGCTGGCAATTAGCAGCAGAGGGATCCCTAGAGCTCTTCAGCGTAGGTAGTGGCTGCGGAGGCACCGTTAGTTGCGACGGCCCTGGCACCCCGAACATATTCAACAACTCAGGCCAGCTGGTCTTCACCCGCAATTGGGTGGGTTCACTGTCGTTCCCCCTCTCCTGGCAGGCGAGCCGCCAGCTCCAACTGTCTTTTTTGCCTGCTATCAGTTTCCTGCCGGATACCCAGGGGGCAAGTCAGGGCGGTGCCGGCAACTTCTATGGCACCAACATCAGCCTTGGTCTCGGTGCCAGTTACCGGCTGGGCAACCAGGTGCAGCTTTTTGGTTCCGCCATGCTGCCCCTTGGGCCAGGAACTAATGCCTTCGACAGCGCCCTCAATTTCTACAGGGTGCCGATCCTCAGCGCAGGCGCCAACATCGCCGTCAATCCGCGTATCGGCTTGGAGGCCAGCATCACCAATGGCTTTGGCCTCAGCCCTGCCACGGCTCTCCTTGCCTTGCCCAGCGCGCCGGCTGAGCCCATGCTCAGCACCCGCTTCATCTGGACTCCCACCGCCCCCGATTCCCCAAGTCCCCGCTACACAGCCCGCCAAGCTTCCCTTGCCCTTGGTGGTCTCACTGTTAACAGCGCCCTCACCCCTGCCGCCGGCACCACCCAGCTTTGGTTCAACGGCGACAGCCGCGGCAACCTTTTCTTTGATAGCTCCTATTCCGTTTCCAACGACTTTCAATTCCAGTTGGCCACAGGCGTCTTCAATGGCATCGAGCCGCGCAACAGCTACGTCAATACCTATCTCGGGGATGGCGGCTTCAACTTGCGTTTTGGTGGCAAGGCGATGGTCTTTCGGCCCACGAAGACCCTTCCCATCTGGGCGGCCGGTCGCATCTCCCTTGGCCGTAATGAGGATCCCAGTAGCAAGCAGGGCTACATCCTTTTTGAGACCATCAACACCTGGGAAGCCACCCCAGTTATGGCCTTCAATTTCAATCCCAAATTCGTCCGCAATGGAAACGGCACCAGCTGGGGAGTGGGCTTCAGTGCAAACTTCCAACTCGGCCGTAGCTTCCAGCTAATACCTGAACTCAACGCAGTTGCCACCGACCTGGGTGGCAGTAACGGCACCAACGGCAGCCTGGCCCTGCGCTGGCTTGCCTCTACTTCCACCACTGTTGATCTTTACGTATCCAACGCCGCCGGACTGCTCGATCTAGGTCAGCTGCTTGGCAATGACCAGATAAGGGTGGGAGCACGCCTCGGCCTTAGCTTCTAGAACGCAGTCGAACCTTGATGCCATTGCGGGAGCGCAGGGTAAGCCTTGCCACCAATTCCGGCTCATGTTCTCCTTCAGGCAGTATCTCGAAGCGTCGCACCAGCTCCGCCAGTAGCAGTAGGGCTTCCTGCTGGGCAAAGGCAGCGCCTGGACACTTACGGGGCCCAAGGCCATAGGGCAGAAAGGCATCGCGGGTCCAAATCCGCTCTTCAGCGGTTGCACTCCCTGCTGTGCCATCAACTAAAAAACGCTCCGGACGAAAGTCGTTGGGTTGGCTCCAATGTTGCTCGTGGCGCTGAATCACCCACGGGGAAATAGTTACCAGGGCCCTCACTGGGCATCTGCTGCCAGCCAGTTCGGTGGTGGTTTGGGATTCGCGGATGAAGAAGCTCACCGGCGGATAGAGCCTCAGGGTTTCGTTGAAGACTGCAGCTCCATAGCTGAGCTGGCGAAGATCCTCAAAACCCAGCGGTTGCTGCTGCGCGCAGGCTCGGTCGCCGATCACCTGTAGCACCTCGGCGCGCAGGCGCTGCTGAACTTCTGGGAAGCAGCCCAGTAAATAGACCGCCATGCCAAGGGAGCTGGCGGAGGTTTCATGCCCCGCTAGAAACAGGAAACACACCTGATCCACCAATTCATCACGGCTGAATCGGGCGCCACTTTGCGGGTCGCGCGCCTCGATTAGGGCCGCCAGCAGGTCGTTGGGGCCGGTGTTGGTTGCTGGTCCTGAATCAGGGTGGACGGATTCGGCAAGCCTGGCATCAATCGCCTTTGCCAGCCACTGGCGAATTGGTGCGGCATGGGTGGCCAGATAGGCCTGCAGTGACCGCCGCGGTATGCGCAGAAAACGCAGCATCAGGGCCCTTCCCGCCCGTTTCTGATAGCGACTAAAGGCCGAAAAGATAGCTATCGCCTCTCCCTGCTCCAGCGGCCGCGACAGGATCGTTCGCACGATCACATCGGCCGTCACCAGAGTCATTTCGGCTTCGGCATCCACCACTCGGCCATCTGCCTGCGACTCCAATCGGGTCAGGCTGGCCTGGCAGGCTGCCGCCATCTGGGGGAATACCCGCTGCAGTTGGGCCACCTGGAAGGCCTGGTCGAGCAGTCGTCGCTGTTGGGCCCACTCCTCGCCGTTGACCGAAAAGATTGCCCGGCCGATCAGTGGCTCCAGGATCCACAGGGTGTAGGGGTGCTTGGGAAACTGCTCCACCTCCCCAACCATCACCTTGCGGACTGCCTGTGGATCATTCACCAGCAGTAGGTGCTGGCCAAGGAAGCCCAACGCTCCCACCGGGATGCGGAAATCCCATTCGTTGAGCAGACCCAGCCAGGAATGGAGACCGCGGCGGATGCGGATTAAGAAGTTGGGGGTATAGGGCTCAGGTGGTGGATAGGTCGGAGTTTTTTGAAGGGGCATGCTCATGGCAGAAGTAGCTCCTCGATTAGGTCAAAACCTCCACTGAGTTCGGCTTCGGCAGTGCGCAAGTATTCGAAGTGGAGATCAAACTGATGGCTGAGCAGTTCCCCCAGCTTGTTAAGCCCCTGCCTCTGGGCTAGGGGGATCAATTGCAAATCGGGATAGGCCTCTGAGCCTTGCCGCGGTACCCGGCAACTGAGGTATGGATCTACCCCGGCAAAGCAGAGATAGTCGTGGCGTGAGGTGATATCTCGCCAGGGGAGTCGGGGTTCTTGGGCCAGCAGGGCTAGGTCGTCATGGAAGCGGTGAGCTTTGGGGTGAACGGCCAAGTTGGCGAGGTTTTGGCCCAGGCTCATGAGCCTCAGCCTGCCCGCCAGCTGTCGATCGATGCCCTGCCGGCGCAAGGCGGCCGCCAACATCGCCATCACAAAAGATCCACTGCTGTGGCCCACCAGCCACACTTCCTGGGCGGGCTCAGCCAACTCCAGTGCTCCGATCCGCCCAGCTAGCTCCTCCACCCGCTGGCGCAGGTCGCCATCGCGGGCTTGGCCGAGTCTGTGGGTGAAGCGGATTGAGCGAAATAGCCAAACTAAACCAAGCTTTTCAGCCAGGCGCCAGGCCTGCCAAGAGCCAAACGCCACCAAGGATGGGACGAGGGCAAACTTGATCCAGCCAGAAAGTTGGAGCCAGGTGGCCAGAGCACCAAGCAGGACTACCGCTATTGCGAGCATTAGCAGTACAGCCGCTAGATACAACGCTGGATAGAGGCCACAAAGAGCTACCTGGGGGGACCAGCGGCGCATGCGCAGATACCCCCCTCGGAGCAGATACCAGAAATAAATGCCGATGCCGCTGAAAAGCAAAATCAATGGGCTTCGCGGCCAGTGGGCTCGGGCGATGTCATCCCAGTGCAGAAAGCAGAAATCAAGCTGCAGGCCCTTTTCTTCACGGACCTGCCAGCGACTGATCAAGTGATCAACCTGCGCACCTCGGCGATGGCTTACATGCAAATGTCTATTGCTACGCCGTCTTAGCTGGCGCACTTGTTCGCAGAACAGGCGGTAATAAAAGCCTGCCCCGCGGGGGTCAAAACCGCTTAGGAAATAAACCCTTCTCCTGGGAATGCTTTGAACCACAATGGATTCACCGCCTGAATCATCTTGCTCGCTACCCGTATGCTGCAATTACGCAGTCTCCCTTTGACATTTGGCCTAGCGGCAACATTACTTGCTTTACCGCTACAGGCCGCCGCTCCAAGTGGCAAGGTGAGCCTGAAAGGCAGTAATGGCAAGTACAGCGCCTCTGTGGTGGTGCCGGTTTCGGCTCAGAAGGCCTGGGGGGTGCTTACAAATTATGAATCCATGGCCGGCGTGATGCCGGACATCCAACAGGCCAAGGTGGTTAGTCGCTCCGGCAGGTTGGTTGAGCTATTGCAAACCTATAAAGCCCCATACACCTTTGGTCTCAGTATTAATGCCCGTCTGCAGGTGCAGGAAACGCCCCCCAGCAGGATGAGATATCAGCTGATAAGTGGTGAGCGTATCAAGGAGTTGCAAGGCATTTGGTCGATTACTCCGGTGCGAGGAGGGGTGCTGGTGAGGCACCAGCTCCAGGTGGTTCCCCAGCTCCCGAGCTTCTTGCTGGGGACTTACTACGAACTCATTGAAACCAACCTGCGCCAGTCGATGCAGATCCTGGCTCAGCAGATGCTGAAGGGCTGAATCACCAGCTAGGGGTCAAGCCGCTCAACGCTTTGGCCCCGAACCCGATAGTGCACGCCGCGCCACTCCACCCGCCGAGCAAAGGTCGCCCTCAGGGTGGCTAATCCGTATACGAATTGGGCTAGGGGTAGCCAGGTCAGCAAATGAATAATTTTGATTGCCCCGATCCTGTTTGGCTGACCAGCCAGGGTGAGCATTGCCCCAGAGGCCACCGTTTCAATAAACACCAGCAGCATCAGGCAACCCAATTCGTAGCTCAGAAGCGCCGCCGCTAGCCAACCCAGCCCATCAGCCCCCATGGCTTGGCCCAGCAGCAGCACCAGTAGGGCTGCCAACAAAAGAAGCCAGGTGCCAAGGCCGTGCAGCGCCACCAAGGGCCAGGCGGGATGGTGCAGGCGCGCTGTGAGCAGCTGGCGGCTGATCCAGCGAACCAGGGGGGCCAGGCTGATCTGGTCGTCTCTATCGAGAGCGATTAGCTCTGGCCGAAATTGGTGGCGCCAGCCACAACGGGCCAGGGGCGCTGGCAGGCCTGTGTCTTCGCAGAGGCTGGTCGCCAACACATCCCGCCAGCCACTGGGCTCAATCAGGCTGCGTCGCACCGCCAGGGAGCCCCCCCAGGGAATGCCGAGCAGGGTCATCAGCACCAGGGCGCCGCCATTCCAAATCGCCCTCACCAGGCCTGGTCCAGTGCCGTTCTCCGGTTCGTACCAGCGATTGCCTGAGACCGCTCCCACTCCTTTCTGCTCGCAGCCGGCCGCTAGGGCCCCAAGCCAGCCCGTAGGAACCACCGCATCGGCATCCACCAGCGCCACCAGCTCGGTGCTGGGGTCCAGTACCCCGAAGGCTTGGCGTAGGGAAGCGCTCTTTAAGGATCCCCGAACAGGCATGTTCTCCAGGGGGATCAGCCGGACGCCCTGCCAGCTTGCCAATCCCGCCGTCTCGAGTTGGACGACCTTACTTTTCGCTACTTCCCAGGCTGGATCCTGGGGCGAATCCACCACCATCAGCAGCCGCCAGGGGCCCGGATAGGCCTGGGCCGCCAGGGCCTCGAGGGCATCTGAAAGGCTGGGGTCAGCTCCCCTCAGGCAAAGCACCACCTCGGCCGGAGGAGCCGGTAGGGAGAGGGTTGGCCGCCCCAGGAGCCGCCGCCGCACCACGAAAGCAAATGCAAGGGTGAGCAGAATTTGTATGGCCAGAACGGCCATTAAGCCGGTAGCCAGGAGACGGGCGCTTTGGCCCAATAGGGGGATCAACTGGCAGCTATGCCCGTGATCAGGCTGAGGCTGTAGGGGCCGATTAACTGTTCAAACCCAGGGCATTGAATTCCCTTGGTGCCAAGCAATTCGACCGTTGCCTGGCAGCTTGGTCGGGCCCGAACACCGGCCTGGTTGAGCTCGGGATAGGTGAGCTGCTCCTCGCCCCATCGCCGCACAAAGAAGGCCCTGATTCCGTAGAGGGGATTGGCGTGATCGTCGCCGATCGCCTCTAACCAGCGATCCATTGATCCCAGTTCCAAGGGGGCTCCCCTGGCAATCAGGCTGCCCAAAAGGTCGGCCAGCAGCATGGGCTGAGGATGCTGCAGGTGAAAATTTCGCCCCACCGCTTCTGGCATCCAGGCCAGAGCTGTCACCGCATCAGCCACATAGTCGACGGGGACCAGATCAAGCTCCCAGGGCAGATCAGGAGCCATGCCCAGGGCTAGACAACCCCGCAGCAGCCTGTGGAGTAGGTCGTCCTGGTGCCATGCACCTGTTTGGGAGTGGCCGCCGATTAGGGGCGGCCGATACACAGTTACGGGCAGACCAGCTGCCCCGGCTTCGAGCACCAGTCGCTCGCTTACCCATTTGGTCTGGGAGTAGCCCACATGGATGCCGCGCCACTCCGCAACATCGTCGCTTTCAAGCATCACCCGGTTGCGGTAGGCGGCCGCCTCGAAGGTTGCAACGCTGGAGATCAGTTGCAGTGGCAAGGCACCTTTTGCGGCCGGGTGCACCGCCAGGTCAAGCACCGTCTGGGTACCGCCAACGTTTGCAGCCTCAAGTTGGCTGTAGGGAGCCATTTGGCTGAGTTGGGCACCGTTGTGCAAGATCCCGCCCAAGTCCCTGGCCAGGTCAGCGAAGTCTGATTCTGAAAGCCCAAAACGGGGCTGGGCCAGGTCTCCAGGTACGGCACTCAATCGGTTGCTCCAGCTGTCTTGCCAAAGGCCGTATTGGTCAAGATTGGCGCGAATTCTTGCCAGCCCGCTAGCTGAGTCGCTTGCCCTTACAAGGCAGCGCACCTGTAAATCGTCCCAACGCTGTAGTTGACCTGCCAGTAAGTAGGCCCCTAGGAAGCCAGATGCGCCGGTTAGCAGGATTGCCCCCCCTGGAGCGATGGGGGCATCGGAAATATCCGGGGCATTTTCTGCTGCTGTAGCAGGAGCGGGGAGGCTCCAGGTGCTAGGCAGCCGTGCTTCTTTGCCCAGATCCAGTACCCGCTCGGAAGCTGCATCGGGATCCTCGAGGGCCTCCAGCAGGACCACCGCCAGTGCTTCAACAGTGGGGTCACCAGCTAAGGATTCCAGTTCCAATTTCACGCCCAGATCGCGCTGGATACCGGCTGCCAACTCAACGGCCATCAGTGAGTCCAGGCCAACATGGAAAAGGGAATCCCCCGGGTCGAGGCTGCTGGCATCCTCCAGCCCCATCACCGTCGCCAGGCGCTGCTGCAAAAGCTCAACCACCAGGAGGTGGCGCTGGTCGCTGTCGGCGGTTGCCAGCTTTTGGCGTAGCCGGTTTGCCTCTGCGCCCTCGGGGCTGTAAGTGGGTGCGCTCTCAAGCAGATCTTGCAGCACGCTCGCCTGGCGCGTACCCAGCTGACTTGCCAGCCGTGGCCAATCGTTGTTCAGAACTGCACAGCAGCCAGGTTGGCCCCGCTCCATTAACAGCGCCAGGGCCTCGAAAGCATGGTCAGGAGATAGAAGGCCCACGCCTAGGGCCGCGAAGCGGCGTTCCAGGCCCGCCGCCATGCCGGCGCCGCCCCATGGACCCCATTGAATCGAGAGCAGGGGCCAGGCACTTCCAGCCATTGCCAGCCCATCAAGGGCGCCGTTGGCCGTGGCGTAGCTCGTCTGGCTTGGGGAACCAAGCAGGGAGGCCATGGAGGAAAAGGTCACTCCAAACTCTGGTTGGCAGCCCGCCAGGCGACAGGCCTGCTCCAACCGTTGCCAGCCGCCCCACTTGGGAGCAAGCACTGCAGCTTGTCGTTCGGGTGTTTGTGCCTCCAGCAGGCCGTCGTCAAGAAGGCCGGCAGCATGGAATACCCCATTCACTGGATGGCTCCGCAGTACTTCGGCCAGCTGGTCGGAGCAATCGCCTGCCAGATCAATTTCCACCAACTTGCAGTAGACACCTCGGGCCTGGAGTTGCTCCCCTAGGCGGTGGTTGGGGTGACGCCCCAGCAGCACCAGTGAGCGGGCTCCCTGGTTGGCTAGCCACTGGCATAGCTGCTGGCCTATCCCCCCAAACGCACCGGTCACCAGGTATGTGGCTTCTGGGCGGATAGACCAGGGAGCCGACCGCTCCGGTTGGCTGATCACAACCTTGCCCACATGGCGGGCCTGGGCCATCAGTCGGAACGCTTCCGTGCTGCGCTCAATCGGGAACATTTGGACCGGAATTGGGGCGTAGCGGCTTTCCTCCAGGTCAGTTAGCAGCTCCAGCAATAGTCCACGCACGAGGGCTGGATCGGCGGCCGCCACTTCCAATAGGTCGAAGGGCAGATAGCTGGCATCGGGCCTTCTCTGCTCAGCCTCCTGCCGGCTCCAGGTCTCGATCTTGCCCAGCTCGACAAAACGACCGCCATTTGCCAATGCAGCAAAACTGGCCTCCACCCAGTCGCCCTTGAGGCTGTTGAGTACCACATCAACTCCTTTGCCGCCAGTGGCTGTGCGCACCTGCTCGGCGAAATCGAGGCTGCGGGAATCGAAGACGGCTTCCACCCCTTGCTCCAGCAGGCCTGGCTGTTTGGCTGCGCTGGCGGTGGCCAGGATTCTTGCGCCACAGCGCTGCGCCACCTGCAGGGCCGCCTGGCCCACACCACCCGCGGCGGCGTGAATCAGCACGGTTTCTCCAGGCTCAAGCCTTGCCAAGGTGCTTAGGCCGTAAATCGCAGTGAGGAATGCCGTGCTGACACTGGCTCCAACCACCGGATCCAGGTTCTGCGGCAACGGCACACATAGGGCGGCGCGGCAAACTACATGACTGGCCAGGCTGCCCACCGCCAGTGCGGCCAGCATTCGCTGGCCCACCAATGCCCCATCCACCCCGGCTCCTACAGCCACCACTTGGCCCACACACTCGCCGCCGTAGGGCATGCGGGCATCGGCATCAAGGCCAAGCTCCCGGCTGTAGCCAGCCAGCAGCCCTAGCGCATTTAGAACATCACGAAAATTTAGGCCTGTTGCCTCTACGGCCAGTTCCAATTCCCCTGGCCCAGGGCCTTTGCGCCGCAGGGGCACAGCATGCAGGGTCTCGAGGCTGCCCAAGGAGGCGCTTTCGAGGCGAAAAGGCGAATCGGCCAGTGGCTTGAGGCGTTGCACCCAGGGCAGGCCATCACGCCAGAGCAGAATGGGTTCTCGCTCACCGAGGGCCCAAAGAGCCGGCCAATCGGCCTCGGCCGGTTCGGCCCCGTCGGCAAGGTGAAGCACCGTCCAGCCCATCTCAGGCTGCTCAAGGGCGGCTGAGCGGGCAAAGGCTGCCAGGCCCGCCGCCAAGGGGCCACCTCCCTTAAGCACCAGCCAAACCGCTCGACTGGGCCCCCCTTTAAGTTGCTGGGCCTGAACTAGCAAGGCGGCCGCCAGTTCTTCTAGGGAGCTATCAGAAGCGCTGAGATCGGGCCAAAGCAGCAGGGGCTCTGATCCGTTCAATAGCTTCTCTGCGCCCGTTTGCTCAGCTGGGTAAGCAAAGTCCGGAGCCTCTTGCCACTGGGCGTCGAGCAACCAGTCGTGGGGACCGGGCGGAAGGGGCTCGATGGGCTGGGGGAAAAGCCATTCGAGGGCCTGCCGAGGTAAGCGCCGTAAGCGGAATCCGCGGATCCAACCCAAGGGGGTGCTGCCGTTGTGCAGCAGGAGGTCTGCGACCACAAAGGCTGGCTCTTGGATCGGCTGCAACCTCACCTGACAGTGCAGCCGATCAGGTAGGGGCAAGGCCGCCAGCCAGAGATCCTCAAATCCAACCGGTAGCAATAGCTGGCCTTCCCGAGTTGCGGGATCCAGCAATACCGCGACCGCCTGGAAGCAGCTGTCGAGCAGGCCCCTGTCTAGCCCACCCTTGGGCCGCTGCAGCTCAGCCCAGGCTTCGGTTCTTTCCACCTTTAATTCTTGCAAGCCTCGAAAAGTGGGGCCGTAGGCCAAACCCACCTGGGTGAGAGCTTCGTAAAGGCCTCCTAACCCCACTGCCAGCGCCGAGTTCGGAACTGGCGATGGGGAAAAAGGATGCAAACCAATGGATGCCGCGGCTGGCACCTCCACTTCGCCGTGGCGCTGCCAGGCAGAGGACTGCGCAGATTCTTGGCGGCTGTGGAATGCAAGGCCATCGGCACACCAGTGACACTGCAACTTCACGGTTGTCGCATCACCATCAAGCTTGAGCGGTTGATCAAGACGCATTGCCCCCAGGGTTAGGGGCTGGCCTGCCTGCTCCAACACTGCTAGGGCCGCGGTAATAAAACCTGCAGCAGGGAATACGACCTGACCGCGGATACGGTGATCGGCCAGATCGGAGCCCGAGTTGGCCAGAACAGTTTGATAGACCCTTAAATCATTTGACTCACTCGGGAAGTCGAGTCGGGTGAATACTTCGGCTCTTGCTGCTGAATCAGGCACCTGCTGCAGGCTTTGGGGCCCTGTGATCTCGAGATGGTCGAGCCAAAAACTGGCTGGAGACTGCCCCTCACCCCGCCGACTCCACCAGTAGCGCTGCCTCTCGAAGGGATAGCCGGGCAGTGAGATACGTCGGTCAGGAAAGGGCCGATGAAATCCTTCCCAGTCAACCGAAAAACCCCTGCGCCAAAGCCCGGCGAGGCCGGTGAACATCACTTCCCAATCGGGCTGGCCTGGCACCAACGAGGGAATGTGGCTGAGGGACGGATCTTGGCGGCACTGGCGCGCCATGCCGATCAGGGTGGGCCGGGCACCGATCTCCATGAAAACCTGGGCCCCTTGAATTACCAGGGTTTCGATACCTTCGGCGAAGAGCACAGGACTGATCACCTGATCACACCAGTACTCGGGCTGGGCCATCTCGATGCCGGCAAGGAGGCCGGTGAGATTGCTCACTAAAGGCTTTTGGGGTGGTGAAAATGTGAGCTGACTCAGCTCGCATTCGAAGGCCTCCAACATGGGGGCCATAGCCTTGGTGTGAAATGCGTGGGATACCGCCAGCTGGCGGGCGGTAAGACCGGCAGTCTCTGCCTCCCTGAGCAGCTGCCTCAAAGCTGACGTCGGAGCAGAAACCACCGTGTTGGCCGGGCCGTTGTAGGCCGCCACCTGCACTTCGGGGTGGCGGCTGAGTAGGGACTGCACCTGCTCCAACGGTGCCAACAGGGCCGCCATCCCTCCATCCGCAGGCAAAGCCTGCATCAGACGTCCGCGGGCCGCCACCAGACGGCAGCCATCTTCTAGGGAAAACACCCCGGCGAGATGGGCCGCCAGCACTTCACCGATGCTGTGGCCCATCAGCAGATCGGGTTGAATCCCCCAGCTCTGCCAGAGCTGGCTGAGGGCGTAGCCGATTGCAAATAGGGCTGGCTGGGTGGCACCGGTCTTATTCAGTTGCGTCGCAATGCGGGCTTCATCCCCAGCAGGGGGCGTCAGGAGATCGCGCAGTGGCCTCTCCAACTGTGGATCTAGTAGGGCTGACACCTGCTCAAACGCCTCGCGGAAAATGGGGTGATTGAGCAGCTCTGCCCCCATGCCAAGGGCCTGGGATCCCTGGCCGGTGAACAGCCACGCCAGCTTCCCGGGCCGGCGTGATGCCGTCGAACGCGATAACCCCTCGGGCAAAGGCCGCCGGTCGGCTGCCAGGGCCTGGAGCTGGCCGAGCAGCTGGTCGATGTCTTTGGCTATACACACAGCCCTTTGCCGGAAAGCGGTGCGCCCGCGGTTGGCTGAGGTGGCCAGATCGGCTAGTTTCAGTGAGGGCTTGGCTCGCAATTGGGCAGTCAGATCAAGTGCCATCTGGGCTAGGGCCTCTGGCGTGCGGGCCGACAGTGTTATCAATTGCAGTGGCATGCGGGCACCGAAGCGCATCGGAGCCAGCTGCGGGGGAGCATCGGAAAGCACCACATGGGCATTGGTGCCGCCGAAACCAAAGGAACTCACACCCACCACCGCTGCCCGATCTGGGTGCGGGAAGGGCTCCAGGCTGGTCTGAACCTGCAGTTTCAGAGCTGCGAAGTCGATTGCTGGGTTGGGCTGGCGGCAGTTGAGGCTTTGCGGCAGCTGGCGCTTAGCAATGCAAAGGGCCGCCTTGATCAGGCCGGTGATGCCGGCGGCGGTTTCTGAGTGGCCGAGGTTGGTCTTTACCGAACCAACCCGGCAGGTTTCGCCTTCGGGTCGCCCCTCCCCTAGGACAGTGCCAAGGGCCCTCAACTCGATTGGGTCCCCCTGGCGGGTGCCGGTGCCGTGGGCCTCCACGTACTGGGTGGCGGCTGGGTCGATGCCAGCCCGGGCAAAGGCAGCCCTCACACAGGCAATCTGGGCCCGGGCATTGGGTGCCACCATGCCGTTGCTGCGGCCATCGGAGTTCACAGCCGAGCCATGGATAACTGCATAGACGGGATCCCCGGCGGCCAGGGCCATGGCCAGGGGCTTGAGCAATACCGCTCCCGCCCCCTCCGAGCGAACGTAGCCATCGGCGCTGGCATCGAAACTCTTGCAACGGCCGTCCGGCGCCAGCAGACCGGCCTTGCAGAAACTCATCTGAATGCCGGGGTGGATAAGGGCCTGCGCCCCACCGGCCAGAGCCGCTACCGATTCACCTCGCCAGATGCTTTCGCAGGCCAGGTGTACGGCCACCAGGGAGGAGGAGCAGGCGGTGTCAACAGTGAAGCTGGGCCCTTTTAGATCAAAGAAATAGGAGAGGCGGTTGGCGGCGATGCAACCGGTGTTACCTGGTAGCACGAAGGGCTCGTTGTCGGGGGTGGCAAAGCCCTCCCTAGATGCCCACAGCAGGGAGCTGTAGTCGGCACTGGAGATCCCCATGAAAACGCCAATGGCGGTGCCACGCACCTGCTCAAGGGGCTGACCCGCGTCCTCCAATGCTCTCCAGGCCACCTCCATTAGAAGGCGTTGCTGGGGATCCATGCACACCGCTTCGCGGGGGGTGATACCGAAAAAAGCTGGATCAAATTGATCGATGTCCTCGACAAACCCCCCCCTTCTCACGTGCTGGGTTAGCGGGTGCTCGGGATCAGGGTTGTAGTGGAGATCGAGGTTCCATCGGTCGGGAGGAACTTCCTTGATCGCCTCGCGTCCCTCCCTAAGAAAATCCCAAAATTCTCGGGCTGAATTGATCCCGCCTGGTAAGCGACAACCTATACCAACGATGGCGATCGGATCAGGCATCTACGACGGTAGGGACAATCGATTCTGCTCTATCGAAGTAAACCCGAGACAATTTCAGAGGGATTCGACAAAAGCCTTTCTTTTTGATATGTCCGGCGCATTGCAGCGTAGGCAGATGGATTGCCAAGCCACCTCTTGACAAGCTCGGCCAAATGGGATGGACGATGGATTGACTCTTCCAGTCCACGTGCCTGGAAATACCGGGGTGCTAACAATTCTTGGGGCATGGTGGTGCCGTAGTGATTGAAGACAAGGGGGCAGGCCATGAATAGGGCCTCCGTGGCTGTTCGAGCCCCCGGCCGACTAACTAAAGCCCAGGCACGGCGATACAGGTCGGCCATTTGTGCGGGTGCCTGGTAGCACAATGCCTCTACCTCCAGCTCTGGATGGCTTTTTGCCCAATGCTGCACCTCCTGGCGTACGACTTCTCGTCGGCCACAAAGAGCCACCACTTTCAGCTGGCCAGCAAAGGAGACCAGCTCTTCTAGTAGGGGGATGTGGTTGTTGGCTCCGTTGGATCCTGTGCCAAGCACCAGTAGCGGCAGACCTTCAATTTCAGCCGGAGCAGCTCCCCCATCGTGGTAAGCCGGATAGAGCAGGGGGCCCAGGCAGGACACCGGCAGGCCGGGCCGTCGCCGCTGTGCCTCTTTCACCACATCCGGCGTTAGGGCCCAAAACAAATCAGTGCGCCTGCTGAGCCAGTTGCGGCTGAACCCGAATCCGCCATCGAGTTCTGTGCAACAGGTAATGCAGCGCAGCTGCGGTCCTAGTACTCGCTTAGCTAAATCGAAGTGGCCTCGATTGGTGTGGGGGTGGGTGGAGATCAGTAGGTCTGGCTTGAAGTCCTCAAGCTGCTTGATCAGATATCGGCGACCTATCAAAACGGTGCCGGGCTTGATCAGGTCCTCCAGTTCCATCGCCCGCCAGTAGATCTGGTGCAACCAGGGCTTGCGCCGCTGGATCCAGTTGTAGAGCTCCACACCTCCTCGATAGGTGCCGCTGGAACGCTCAAGCACCTGGTCGATCCTTATCTCGGCCTCCGGCAGTAAGCGCCCCAGCCACTGTTGGATCGCCTCGGCGGCCGCATCGTGGGCGGTGCCGCCACTGGAGGTGTAGATCAGAATTCTCATCGAATTGTCTGCGCTGAGAGGCGCCACTGACCCCAGAGTGGTATCAAAAGAGCCCAGCCAGTAAGGCCTAAGGTCATGGCTATCGGTCTGCCGGGTCCATGGCCGAGTGCCTCCATCACTGCTGGTGGGAGTAGCCAGCTGATCTTCCAGCTAAATACGGCTGGGGTTATTAGCTGATCCACAAGGCCACTTACCACTAGCAGGGCGAGTAACCGCATTAACCAGTCGAGCCCATATCGCGCTCGAAATAACTTGGGTTGGTCGGCTATCGGGATGCTGGAGCTCCAGAGGCTTTGCAGGCCAGATAGAACTAAAGGCACAGCGCTGGCAAACACCAATACGGCCATGAGCAGCACCGGCTTGAGATCTTGAAAAATTTGCAAGCCAGCTCCAGTAAGCAAGACCCCCTGTAGTAATAGGCCCCGCTTCACCACCAGCAGCCAGCGTTTCGGTTCCACGGATTGCCATTGGCGCAAACCCAGTCCGTAGCCCACTGCCCCGAAAGCCATGGCCAGGCTTAAAAACCCTGGACCAGTGGCGGCTGCCAGCCAGGCCGGGAATAGCACTTCCACTGCGGCGAGGCTTGCGGCTACTAGTGCCTGTAAAAAAAGTAGTTGCCTCCACTGGGGCGATCTCCAAAGCTGCTTCATGCTCTGGCGAAGGCCTAAAAGGGTTTGCGGCTCAAGTTGATTAGAACTTTTGTTCCTGTTGGTTTGGGCTGGCTGCAGGGCGTAGGCGGGCCAACGGGCGGCCAGGGTGCAGATCGCTGCCAATAGGGAGGTACTGCCATCAACAAGTAGTACACCTGGCAAGCCCCAGGTCGCCGCCAAAAGGGCGCCAAGGGCAGGAGCTGCCATGGCAATTGCTCCATCACTGCTGGCCAGAAGGCCATTGGCTTGGCCCAGTTGGGACTCGCTAACCAGCAGAGGAATCGCAGTTGCAAAACTCACCACCAGGGCCGCTTCTGCCATGGCAACGAGAGCCATACATGCCAATACCGGTAAGCGCAGCACGTCTTGACCTGCGGGCAACGCTTGTAATCCCGCACCCAAGCTCAAAGTGACCAAACCTGCCAACCCATTGGCCACCAACATCAATCGCCGTCGGGGTAGCAGGCGCAAACCATGGCCGATTTGGGGTAGGGCGATTAGTTTGCTCAGCAACATCACCACCGCCACTGCGGCAAAATCAGATAGGTGTTGTTGGCGTTGAAATAGCCATAGCCCCAATGCATAGAGGCTGGTTTGGCTGCCCAAATTGGACAGGGCTTGGCTTCCCCAGGTGAGTAAAAATGCCTGAGGTAAATTAGCTTTTGGGCCTGTAATCATGGCCTAGCTCCGCACCATCACCACTCTCCAGCGCTCCCGCTTGGTGCGTTCTGCGGCCTCGAGGGTCAGTTCACCGCGGCCGCTCCATTGCACCCGATCCCCTGGTTTTAGTTCCTGGCTGGGGCTGCTGACTGATTGCCAATTGAGGCGCAGATCCCCCTGGCGAATTAGCCCGGCCATGCGGCTTCGGGATAGGCCAAAGCCCGCAGAAGCCAGGGCATCGAGCCGTAGGGAGGCCTCCACGCTGCTCAGCCGCCTGGGCATCCGCTGGGCGGGTAGTTGTAATTCAGCCAGGGGTCTGGCCTGCAGTTGCACATCGATGCTGCGCACCTGGGCCTGCTGGCCATCCAGTAGGTCTGCCAGCTCTGGACAAGCGATGGCCTGGGCGCCCCGATCGCCCCGCACCCACACATCTCCCAGGGCGCTGGGATCTACCCCTGCGCAGGCCAGCAGACCCGAGCGAAAGTCGGCGGCAGTGGCGGGATCAAACAGAAAATTGCCACTAATTTCCAGCCCGCCCAGCCCGTCGCCCTTGCCCAGAAAGGGGCTGCTCTCTTGGTGTTGCAGTAGCAGTCGCCGCCGTTCGGCCCCCGGATGGCCGCCCCAGCTCTGCACATTTAATTCGGCCAGCTGGGCCAGTTGCTGCTCGGCCTCCTCCCGCTGTTGGCCGTCCAGAAAACCAGTCCAGAGCGGCTCCCAGCTCCTGAGGGCCTGGGCTGCCAATTCCAAGATGGATTCGCTGTTGCTGGCCATTGATTCAGTCGTCGAGGCGCACCACTGCCCTGGGTTTGGCCTGTTGCAGCAGGGCCCAGGGCATTTCCACCCCAAAGGGCGTTTCAACCAGCAGTAGCCAGCTGCCCTCCTCGAGCCGGTTGCGCAGGCTGCGGATCCGGTCGTCCTCTTCCGAGCTGACGCTGGCGGCGGCGGCAAAGCTGCCCATCCAGCCCGATCCCATGCCCAACAGGGCTCCCACCAGGTGCTGGCTCCACTCACCGGCAAAGGCAAAGGTGTCTAGATCGGTCATGTAGGTGAAGGTCAGACCGGCAAAAAAGCCAAAGGGAATCAGCCAGCGGGCCATGCTGCGCTGCCTCCGTTGGCGGGCGGCGGCGGGATTTAGGCGCGCCACATCGGCGAAAGCGGTTTCGCCCTCGCCAATGGCCAGCAGCTGGACCATCGGGGGCTGGCGCTCAGCCAGCTGGCTGTGCAGTTGATGCAGCCGCTTGCGATCGGCCAAAACGACCACCACGCTGGCCCCCACAGGTGTAGTCACCGCCAGAAACCTCCAGGAACAAGCCAACCGGTCACTACACTGCACCCCCGGCTCACCCACCCACCCGCCGGGCATGACAAAGGTTCTGGTTTCTGATCCGATTGACCAGGCGGGGATCGACATCCTCTCCCAGGTGGCCCAGGTGGATGTGAGGACCGGCTTGCCGCCGGCCGAGCTGAAATCGATCATTGGCGAATACGACGCTTTGATGATCCGCTCCGGCACCCAGGTGACCGCGGAGATCATTGAAGCCGCAGACAAGTTGCGCATCATTGGCCGCGCCGGGGTGGGGGTCGACAACGTTGATGTGCCCGCCGCCACCAAGCGGGGCGTGATTGTGGTGAATTCGCCCGAGGGCAACACCATCGCCGCCGCAGAGCATGCCCTGGCCCTGATGCTCGCGCTTTCGCGCCATGTGCCCCACGCCCATGCCAGCACCATGGCCGGCGGCTGGGACCGCAAGAAATATGTGGGTAACGAGCTCTACAAGAAGAAGCTGGGGGTAGTGGGGCTCGGCAAGATCGGCTCCCATGTGGCCCGGGTGGCTAAGGCCATGGGCATGGATGTGATGGCCTACGACCCGTTCGTTTCGGCCGAGCGGGCCCAGCAAATGCAGGTGCGGCTGATGCAGTTGCCGGCCCTGTTTGCGGAAGCCGACTACGTGAGCCTGCACCTGCCCCGCACCCCAGAGACCGAGAACCTGGTGAATGCGGAGCTGCTCAAAACGATGAAGACCACTGCCCGCATCGTCAATTGCGCCCGCGGCGGGATCATCGATGAGGCGGCCCTGGCCCATGCCGTCCGCGACGGCGTTATTGGTGGTGCGGCCCTGGATGTGTACGCCAAGGAGCCCCTGGAGGCCGATTCGGCCCTGCGCTCGGTGCCAGAGCGGCTAATCCTCACCCCCCACCTGGGGGCCTCCACGGAGGAGGCCCAGGAAAACGTGGCGATTGATGTGGCGGAGCAGATCCGCGACGTGCTGCTGGGGCTGCCGGCCCGCAGCGCCGTCAATATCCCTGGCCTCACCCCCGAGGTGATGGAGCAGCTCAAACCCCATTTGCAGCTGGCCGAAACCCTTGGCCAACTGATCAGCCAACTGGCCGGTGGCAGCGTCGAGCAGCTGGAAGTGCGGCTCCAGGGCGAATTTGCCAACCACCCCGCCCAGCCCCTGGTAATTGCAGCCCTCAAGGGCCTCCTCTCCACCGCCCTCGGGGACAGCATCAACTACGTGAATGCCGGCCTGGAGGCCAAGGCCCGCGGCATCCATGTGCTGGAGGTCAAGGATGAGGCCAGCCGCGATTTTGCCGGTGGATCCCTGCAATTGAGCAGCAAGGGAGCAAACGGCAGCCACAGCGTTACCGGTGCCGTCTTTGCCGATGGTGAGCTGCGCATCACCACCATCGATGAATTCCCGGTGAACGTGGCCCCCAGCCGCCACATGCTGATCGCCCGTCACCGGGACATGCCCGGCATCATTGGCCACCTGGGCTCGGTGCTCGGCGAGCAGAACATCAACATCGCCTCGATGCAGGTGGGTCGCCGCATCGTGCGGGGTGATGCGGTGATGGTGGTGAGCCTGGACGACCCGATCCCGGCCAGCCTGTTGGCAGCCATCAACGGCATCAACGGCATCCAGCAGGCTCATACGGTCACCTTTTAGAGATGGCCTGGTGGAGGTTGGAGCTGGCCTCTGCGCCGGAGCTGGAGGAATCCCTGCTTTGGAAGTTGACGGCCTTGGGTATCCCCCGGGTGGCGATCCAGCACCGCCCGGAAACACCCCGCCAGCGCACCCTGCTGGCCTGGCTACCTGAAAGTGATTGGCCACCCGCAGAGCGCCAACACCTCGAGCAGGCCCTCGGGGCCCTGGCCGAGCCCTTTGGCCTGACCTTGCCCGCAATCAGCTGGAGCCAGCAGGCCGACGAGGACTGGAGCCTGAGCTGGAAGCAGCACTGGCAGGCCGATCCCGTGGGGGAGAGGTTGTTGATCCTGCCGGCCTGGCTGGATTGCCCCGAGGAGCACCGCCAGCGCCTGGTGATCTGCATGGACCCTGGCAGTGCCTTTGGCACCGGCAGCCATCCGACCACCCGCCTCTGCCTGGAGGCCTTGGAGGGCATGGATCTGGCGGGCCTGCGGGTGGCCGATCTGGGCTGCGGCAGTGGCGTCTTGGGGCTCGGGGCCCTGCGGCTCGGGGCGTTGAAGGTGGCCGCCGCCGATACCGATTACCTGGCCGTGCGGGCCACCGGCGACAACGCAGCCCTCAATGGCCTGAGCGATCGGCTGGAGGTGGCCCTGGGGTCGATTGAGGTGCTTGAGGACCTGCTGGCAGGCCAGCCGGCCGACCTGCTGCTCTGCAACATCCTGGCGCCGGTGATTGAGGCCCTTTGCCCGAGCTTTGCCAGCGTTTTGGCACCAAGCGGCGTGGGTCTTTTGAGTGGCCTTTTGGTGGACCAGGCTCCAAACCTGCAACAGGCCTTGGCGGCACAGGGTTGGAGCTCCGAACTCAGCGCCCAACAGAGCCAGTGGGGCCTGATGAAGATCCGGCGTGTCACATAAGGCACACTGATCAGTGCCCTGTCTTTGATTGGCCTTCACCCCCTCAGCGCCAAAAAAGCCCTGGAAAGGCCTCTGGGGGATGTATGAATGGCGGGTCCTACAGACCTAGCCCTCCGGCTGTCTGTGAGCCCCAATCTTTTCCATGGCTTCCTACAAGGTCACCCTCATCGGCGAGAGCGAAGGCCTCAACAAAACGATCGAGGTACCTGATGATCAGTACATCCTCGACGCTGCTGAAGAGCAGGGCGTTGACCTGCCCTACTCCTGCCGCGCTGGTGCCTGCTCCACCTGTGCCGGCAAACTGACCGCAGGCACCGTCGACCAAAGCGACCAAAGCTTCCTCGACGACGACCAAATCGAAGCTGGCTTCGTGCTCACCTGTGTGGCTTACCCCACCAGCGATTGCACGATCAAGACCCACGCTGAAGAAGAGCTCTATTGATCGCTTGGGCCTTCGCCCAACGATTAATTCCAGCCATCAGGTCAAGCGGTTAATCCCCGCGATCAACGGCATCCAACCTTGCGTTGATCCCCACTCCTTTTTCTGCCACCCTGCGGGGTGGCTTTTTTATGGCCGCTTCGGCTTCCCCTATGCAAGGCCTCTTGGAGCATGGCACTGAGCACGCAAGCCCCGGCGGCCAGTTCAGCTATCGGGTGCTTGGCCCCTGCTGTCGACTATTCGATCGAGAGGAGCTCCCCTGGCCCTGCTGCAGGCTGGCCTGGCGCAGTAAGGAGCCCAGCTGGCGGCGCATCGGTCGGCGCTTTGTGCCCGACTTGGCATCCAGGCGTTGTCCCAGCTATGCGGTGGAGCTGCTCCTGCCCGGAGCGCGACCAACCCGCACGGTGATCACCCTCTTCCCGCAGCGGCTCTCCGGAGAGCTCCAGGAATGGTGGTACAGCAAAAAAGCCCCCTAGAGGGGGCTTGCTTTGGGGAATCAGAAGTAGATCTTGCCGCCGCCCCACTGGAGGCCCTGCACCTTGGGAGAAACCAGGATGTAGCCAGCCATCAGCCTGAGATCGTCGTCGTTCAGATCGCGCATCTTCACGAAGATGTCGCTGCTGCGCAGGCTTGGGTGTAGGTCGGCAATCGAGTATTCGCCGTCGTAGGAGGTGGGGTCCTTCATGTAATCCACCAGGGCCTCGACGTTGTCGCGGGCAGGGGTGGCCAGGGCCAGGGTTTCGGGGTCAAGACCCACGTTCTGGTTGGTCTTGGTGATGCCACCGGCGTGGCACTCACCACAGCTGTTGTTGAAGAGTTTGCGGCCCGCTTTGACTTCCTGCTCGTTGAAGGTCACCTCGGTGCCGTCAGGGGTGGCAGGCACGGTAAGTTGTTCGGCGCTCCATTGGGCTGCCATCGCCGGGGAAGCAAATCCCAGCAGCAGGGCCAGGGGCAAAACCAGCAGTGCACGGACCAGGTTGCCCGCAGCATTGCGGAAGGCAGCTAAGGAGAGGGAGGAGGCCATTGGGAGAAGCCGGAGGGGGCGGATCAACCGCATCGGAGACCTTGTATCACGGGGGAAGGGGCCTCCGGTGCGGAATCACGTGAACTGTTGCAAGCGCTAGCTGCCACTGGCGATTTCCAGGCTGAGGAAATCCTTGGCGAGCAGGCTGTTCGGGAAGATCGCCTGGGCTTCTGCGAGCAGGTCGTCTGGGGTGGTCTGGTTGCCCGGCATGTACCTGGGGCTCAGGTGGGTCAAGGCCAGTTGCCTTACCCCCGCCTCCAGGGCTGTCTGGGCCGCCATGGTGCTGGTGGAGTGCTGCCTCTGGTAGGCCAACTCCTGTTCCCCATGGCAGAAGGTGGCTTCGTGGATCAACAGATCGGCGCCCCGGGCCAGCTCAACGGCCGCTTCGCAAAACACCGTGTCGGTGCAATAAACCAGGCTGCAACCGCGACGCTCGGGGCCGCAGAGGGATGCTCCATTGATGATTCGGCCGTCTTCCAGGGTGATGGTGCGGCCAGCCTTGAGCTCGGCATAGATGGGCCCGGGGGCAATGCCCAGGGCCTGGGCCTGCGCCACGTCGAAGTGCCCTGGGCGTTTTTTTTGATCGACCCTGTAGGCGAAGGCCGGGATCCGGTGGGTAAGGGGGGCAACGCGTACGCTGAACTCCCCATCGTCGAATAGCAGCTCCCCTGAGCTGGCGGCCTGTTTTACCCGGTGGGTGCGCAGGGGGTAGGCAATCCGGGTGGAGGTGGTGCGGAGCACCCCTTCCAGGTAATCGCGCAGGGGATCAGGGCCGTAGAGATCCATGCCGCCGCAGCTGCCCGCCATCCCCAGGCTGGCCAGCAGCCCTGGCAGGCCCAGCACGTGGTCGCCGTGCATGTGGGTAATGAAGATCCGGCTGAGTTGGGAGACCCTCAGCTCGCTGCGCAAAAACTGGTGCTGGGTGGCTTCGCCGCAATCGAACAGCCAGAGCTCGGAGCGTTGCGGTAGCCGCAGGGCAACGGAGGAAACATTCCTGCCGCGGGTGGGAACCCCGGAGCTTGTGCCTAAGAAGGTGACCTGCATGCGGCCCCCAGCGCCTCTTCATCATGCTGCCACGCGGCCCTGGCTATCCCCAGTCGAGCTGGGCACAATGAAAGCCCCTTGGCTGTTTTTGTTGTTGCCCGTGGCGCCGCCCCCATCCGCCAATTTGCGCTCCCGGCAGTGCCAGCGCCTGGGGGGCCTGCTGGGGGGCCTTGGCCTGGTGGGCGGATTGGGTTTGGCTAGCGATTCGGCCCTTGCCTTCGCCCAGGAAGGGCCTCTGCCGCCCGCCCCCGCCACCTTTGGGGCCATCGAGAGGCAGGCCATCCAGAGGCAGGACAGCCGGGAGCCCACGGTGCGGGTGTTGCTGGCTGAGGGGTCGAGCCTGCGCGTTAGCGCCAGCGACTATCCCCTGGCCCTGCGGTTGGTGGGGGGCGCTGGTGCGGCTGGAGAGCGCCAGGTAATTGCCCCCGGAGCGGAGATCAGCTTCAGCCTGGAAGCTGGCAGCGTGCTGGTGCAGGCCGACCCAGGCGGCCCTACGACCGTGGTTTCGGTGCGCGAGATCTGGATAGAGCCCCTCGACAGTGGTTTTTCCCTGGGTGTGGCCAAGCCTGGCGGTGACTTTGCCCTCAAACAGCGCAGCTACCGCGGGCGCCTCCAGCTGTTGGTCAATCCCGCCATGCTCCAGGCGATCAACCATGTGGGTTTGGAGAGTTATTTGACCAGCGTGGTGGGTAGTGAAATGCCTGCCAGCTGGCCCCAGGCGGCACTGCGGGCCCAGGCGGTCGCGGCCCGCACCTATGCCCTCAGGCAGCGTTCGGCTGCCAAGGCCTTTGATGTGAGTTCCACGGTGGCCAGCCAGGTTTACAAGGGGGTTGAAGCGGAAACCCCCTCCACCCGGGAAGCTGTCGCCAAAACCCGCGGCCAGGTGCTGATGTACGGCCCAAGCCTGGTGAATGCCGTTTTCCACAGCAGCAGTGGCGGCAGCACCGAAAACAGTGGTGATCTTTGGAGAGAGCAGTTGCCCTACCTGGTGAGTGTGCCCGATGTGGACCAGGAAAGCCCGGTTGCCCGCTGGCAGCTGCAGCTGGAGCCGCAGGCCCTGCGCAAGGCCTTTGCCGAAACGGGAGGGGCCAGCCGCATAGACGTGCTCTCCACCACCCCCTCTGGGAGGGTGCGCCAGGCCCGGGTGGTGGGGCCCCTGGGCACCTTGGTGGTAACCGGCCCGGAGTTGCGCAGTCGCCTTGGCTTGCGCAGCACCATGGTCCATTTCCAATTGGCTGGGCCGGTGGCGATTGATCCAGACCAGGCCGTTCTGCCGGTGCTGCCCCCACCCCTGGTGGAACCACAGCCCAGCGCTGCCCCCACCCTGATGGCGATTGGGCGTGGCTTTGGCCATGGTGTGGGCATGAGCCAATGGGGTGCCTACGCCCTGGCCCTGCGCGGGGAGGACTATCCCCAAATCCTGCGCTACTACTTCAGGGGCACCGAGCTGAAACCCTATGCAGCCCCATGAGCTGATCGCCCTGGCCGATGGGGCTGAGGTGGCCAGATGGGTGGCGGCCAGGCTGCTGGAGGCATCGACAGGCACCCTCGGCTTGGCAACGGGGCGCACCATGGAGCCGATCTATGCCGAGCTGGTGCGGCTGTGGTCGGAGCTGGATGGGACAGAGCAGGCGCATCGGCGCCAGTGCTGGCGCAGCTTCAACCTGGACGAATACGTGGGTTTATCGGAGCTCAATCCCCAATCCTTTGCATCCTTCATGGTCCGCCACCTGCGCGAGCCCCTGGGCCTAGATCCCAGCCAGGTGCGGCTTCCCAATGGTGGGGCGTCCTCTTCTGGCTTGGAAGCAGCTGGTCTGGAGGCGCAGCGCTACGCCGGCGAGCTGGCGGCCGCCGGTGGTGTGGGCCTGCAGTTGTTGGGCCTGGGGCTCAATGGCCATGTGGGCTTCAACGAGCCCCCTTGCTCGCGGGATAGCCCCTGCCGCTTGGTGGAGCTCAGTGGGGCGACGCGCCAGCAAAACGCCGCTGCCTTTGGGGGGGATCCTGGGGCGGTTCCGCCATGGGCCATCACCCTGGGGATGGCGGAAATCCTGGCGGCTGACCAGGTGCTGCTGGTGGTGACCGGTGCGGCCAAGGCAGGGATTCTCCAGCAGTTGCTGAGCTCGGCACCGACGCAGCTACTGCCAGCCAGCTGGTTGGGCTTGCACCCCCGGGTCACCCTGGTGGCCGATCAGGCGGCGTTAAACACCAGTTTGGGCTGCAATAGGCCGCCTTCTACGGCCCGGGCCATGCCGGCCAAGCTCCCATCTGCCCCCACCACGACCACCGCTTGACCGGTCTGGAGCCCCGTGCCCAGCTCGGGGCTGGCCTCAAGCAAGCGGCCACAGCGCCAGCCCAACTCCTGGTCAGGGTCGAGCCTTTGTTGCTTCAGGTGGGCCAGGGCTGCCAGGGGATCTATCAGGGCCGGCGGCGGTGCTTGGTCGAGCTCCTCCAACGCCACCGCCCGGTCGAGGCCAAAGCCCAGGGCCCCGGTGCGGCGCAACCGGGCCAGGCTGCCTCCGCAACCCAGGGCCTCCCCCAAATCTCTTGCCAGGGATCGGATGTAGGTGCCAGCGGTGCAAGCCACCTCCAGCTCCAGGCTGCCGCTGCTTGCATCCCAGTCCAACAGTTCCAGGCGGTGGATCGTCACGGCCCGGGCCGCCAATTCCAGGGTTTCGCCGCGCCGGACCCGGGCGTAGGCCCGCTCCCCATCCACATGCACCGCCGACACCTGGGGAGGTACCTGCTTAAAGGCGCCGCGAAAGGCCGCCAGGGCTGCATCCAGTTCCCCTTCCCCCAGGGCGGGTACGGCCGAGCGGTCCAGCACCTCTCCCTCCAGGTCGTCGCTACTGGTGCGAATACCCAGTTGGATTACACCCCGGTAGGTTTTGTCACCCTCCAGGTAGGGCAGCAGCCGGGTGGCAGGGCCAAGGGCGATCGGCAGCACCCCGGTCACGGCGGGATCGAGGGTTCCGCCATGGCCCACCCGCTTCAGGCCATAGGCCCGCCTGACCCTGCCCACACAGGCGTGGGAACTGAGGCCGGCCGGTTTGTCGAGCACTAGGAAGCCGCAAGCCATCGATCGGGTGCCAGCAGTGCCTGCGGCCACTCTGCCCCTCTGCGGCCCACCATTGGGGCCATTGCCTTGGGACCTACGGTGAAGCCATGACCACCCTTCCCGTGCTCAATCCGCAACGCTTCCTGGCGGATGGCTTCGACCTCTCGGCGCAGTTGGCCCGATATTTGGACCTCAGCATCGAGGAATTGGCCGGGCGGCTGCCCACCAGCACCAACGACCTGGCGGCAATCCATCCCGGCGCCTTTGACCCGGAGCAGGCCGGCCGTTTCTACGAGGAAACAGTTGGTACGGGGCACCTGCTGGAACTGGCGGCCTGGCACCTGGGCAGCGCCGACTACATCGCCGACACCCTGCGGCTGCAGCAGCGCTTTGCCCGCGGCCAGGTGCTCGACTTCGGCGGCGGCATCGGCAGCCATGCCCTGGCTGCAGCGGCGCTGCCTGAGGTGGAGCGGGTGTGGTTTGTGGATCTCAACCCCCACAATCGCGCCTTTGTACAGGCTCGCGCTGTCGAGCTCGGCCTGGGCGCCAAGCTGAGCTGCTATCGGGATATGGCTGACCCGGCCCTGCCCGTGCGCTTCGACACGATCGTTTGCCTGGATGTGCTTGAGCATCTGAGCGATCCTGCCGACCAGCTTGCCCTGTTTGCCGAGCGCCTCGCCCCAGCCGGCATCGCCCTGCTCAACTGGTATTTCTTCAAGGGCTTTCAGGGTGAGTACCCCTTTCACTTCGATGCCCCAGAGCTGGTGGAGGCTTTTTTCCGCACCCTGCAGAGTCGCTTTCTCGAGGTGTTTCACCCCTACCTGATCACCACCCGGGCCTATCGGTTGGCTTGAACGAGCCCGTGCGCTGGGCCATTAAAAAGCCGGCGGATGTCCGCCGGCAGCAAGGACTCCCTTTATTGGCCTGGGGCCAATTTCAGCCGATGGCAACGTTGATCCGCTTGCGGCTGCGCAGGCCCCGCTTGATGGAGTCGAAGTTCACCACCCCATCCACCAGTGCGAACAAGGTGTCGTCGGAGCCGCGACCAACATTGACCCCGGGTAGCACCGAGGTGCCCCGCTGACGGATCAGGATTGAACCGGCGCTTACGGTCTCACCGCCGTAGCGCTTAACGCCGAGGCGCTTGGAATTGGAATCCCGGCCGTTGCGGGTGGAGCCTGTGCCTTTCTTGTGGGCCATGGGGGGAGGAAATCAGGGTGGAATATCTGGAGGGGAAGCCTTTGCCGTTCAGGCTTTGATCAGGCCAGGGCTTTGCCGCCGACGGAGATGGACTGGACCATCACCCGGGTGAGCTCCTGACGGTGGCCGTTCTTGCGGCGGGTCTTCTTCTTGGGCCGCATTTTGTAAACGATCAGCTTGGGGCCGCGGCGATGGGCCATCACCTTCAGCTCCACGCTGGCTCCCTTGACGAAGGGTTGGCCGAGGGTGGCGGCCTTGCCGTCATTGACGAGGAGAACGTTCTCCAGGGTCAAGGTGCTGTCCACCTCGGCGCTGATCCGGTCGAGGTCGTAGTAGCGGTTTGGTTGCACCCAGAACTGTTGGCCGGAGGCCTCGACAATTGCGTAGGGGCTCGGATTGGTGGGCCCGGGGGCCTCGGTGACTTTCTTGTCTGTCATGGCAGCAAGGGCGTGGCCAGGCTGAAGGAGGTAAAGCTCTGAACTCGGGCAAAGCCCAGGGTCGGCACAAAACCCGGGCCTTCATTGGGCCTGGCGCACAAATTGAAAAACAAACAATAATTCTCCAACTTCAGCCATCCTTTAGTCAATATTTGAACGTCAATTCTCCGGGGCCTGCCCGTTGCGATCGCGGTCCATGCCCGAGCCCGCCCTAACCATTGCCTCCCTGATTCGCGATCCGCTGCTCCAGGAGGCCTGCGGGCGCTGGTTGGACGGCGGTCCTTGCGAACTTGTTTGGCTCGATCTGCCCAACCAGCCAACCCCAAATGTGGCGGCCCTTCTCGAGGAGCGCCGGGATGCCTTTGATGCCCTGCTGCTGGAGCAGGGAGCGATTGCCCCTGAGGTGTACCAATCCCTGCTGGGGGCGGGCCTGGTGCTGCCGGCTGTGGTGGTGGGAGAGGTCAGTGGCCAACTGGAGTTCCACGATGCCGAGGTGCATCTGCCGCCAGACCAGCTCGAGCAACTGAGCTACAGCTTTGATGCGGCCGTATCCCGCTTTCTGCGCCTCGGTCGCTTGTCCGCCAGTGATGGGGCGTCTGAGCAGGCGCCCCCGGGCCCCCCGGAGCGCTGGAAGCTGGCCAATCGGCTCAAGGGCCGGCTCGGATTTATTGGGGTTTTTTATAAGCGGGATCCGGCGCGCTTTTTGCGAAATCTGCCGGAGCAGGAGAGGGAGGTGCTGATGCGTTCCCTTGAGCGCACCTACCGCGACTTGCTTTTGAGCTATTTCCGGGATCCGGCCGCGGCCAACCAGGCCCTAGAAAGCTTTGTGAACACTGCCTTTTTCTGTGACCTGGCGGTCACCAAAGCTGTAGAGATTCACATGAATCTGATCGATGGCTTCTCCAAGCAGCTCAAGCTGGAGGGACACAAGAACGACTTTCTGCAGGACTATCGCCTTGCCCTGCTTGATGTGATGGCCCATCTTTGTGAGATGTACCGCCGTTCGGTGCCTCCCGACGCGCCCTTGGGCGCCCAAGTTTGACCTTTTTGGCTCGACCCAGCAGGCCCCTGCCATGACCCCCAGAAAGACCTACATCCTCAAGTTGTATGTCGCCGGCAACACGCCCAACTCGATGCGGGCCCTCAAGACCCTGCGCAACATCTTGGAAACGGAGTTTCGTGGTGTCTATGCCCTCAAGGTGATCGATGTTCTCAAAAATCCCCAGCTGGCAGAGGAGGACAAAATTTTGGCTACCCCCACCCTCGCCAAAATCTTGCCGCCGCCCGTGCGCCGCATTATTGGCGACCTCTCCAACCGGGAGCGGGTATTGATCGGGCTTGATCTGCTCTACGAGGAGCTGGTGGAGGAGGACTTTGAAGATGGCGAGATCGATGCCACCGAAGCCCCAGCCACCGGCGACTGAGCGCTCTTCAGCTCTTCTCCATGGTTTGGGCGCCACTTTCTGCCTAGCGTCGTTGTAAGCCCGTTTTTTCCATGCAGGATCCCAGCTCCACCGGTTCCTCCCTGATGCAGGTCCAGAAGCTCCCGACCGGGATAGAGGGCTTCGATGATGTCTGCCACGGCGGCCTGCCGATCGGCCGCTCCACCTTGATCAGCGGCACCTCTGGTACGGGTAAAACCGTCTTCTCGCTGAACTTTCTCTACAACGGCATTCGTCATTACAACGAGCCTGGAATCCTTGTCACCTTTGAGGAATCGCCCCTAGATATCCTGCGCAACGCCGCCAGCTTTGGCTGGAATCTCCAGGAGATGGTGGAGCAGGACAAGCTCTTTATTCTGGATGCTTCTCCCGATCCAGAGGGCCAGGATGTGGCCGGTAGTTTTGATCTTTCAGGTTTGATTGAGCGAATCAACTACGCGATTCGTAAATATAAAGCCCGCCGGGTGGCAATTGATTCGATCACCGCAGTGTTTCAGCAATACGATGCTGTCTCGGTGGTAAGACGTGAGATTTTTCGCCTAATTGCCAGGCTCAAGGAGATTGGCGTTACCACGGTTATGACCACCGAACGCATTGATGAATATGGCCCTATCGCCCGCTATGGCGTCGAAGAATTTGTCTCCGACAACGTGGTGATTCTCCGCAACGTGCTGGAGGGGGAGCGCCGCCGCCGCACCGTGGAAATTCTCAAACTAAGGGGCACCACCCACATGAAGGGGGAGTTCCCCTTCACCATGGGCAGCCATGGCATCAGCGTCTTCCCCCTGGGCGCCATGCGCCTCACCCAGCGCAGTTCGAATGTGCGAGTGAGCTCGGGTGTGCCCCGTCTAGATGAGATGTGCGGAGGGGGATTCTTCAAGGATTCGATTATTTTGGCAACCGGTGCCACCGGTACGGGTAAGACACTGCTGGTAAGCAAATTCGTTGAGAATGCTTGCGCCAACAAGGAGCGGGCAATCCTATTCGCCTACGAGGAATCACGGGCCCAGTTGCTTCGTAATGCCACCAGTTGGGGCATTGACTTTGAGCAGATGGAGCAGGACGGGCTGCTCAAGATCATCTGTGCCTATCCGGAATCCACGGGCCTAGAGGACCATCTCCAAATCATCAAAACCGAGATCAGTCAGTTCAAGCCATCCCGGATGGCTATCGATTCCCTATCTGCCTTGGCCCGGGGGGTCAGCCATAACGCCTTCCGCCAGTTTGTAATCGGTGTGACCGGCTATGCCAAGCAGGAGGAAATTGCCGGCTTCTTCACGAACACCTCCGAGGAGTTTATGGGTAGCCATTCGATCACCGATTCCCATATCTCCACGATTACGGACACAATCCTGTTGCTTCAATACGTGGAAATTTGCGGTGAGATGGCCCGCGCCCTCAACGTGTTCAAGATGCGCGGCTCATGGCACGACAAGGGAATCCGCGAATTTGTGATCACCAGCAACGGCCCTGAGATCAAGGATTCCTTCTCTAACTTTGAGCGGATTATCAGTGGTGTTCCCCACCGCATCAGCACCGATGAGCGCAGCGAGCTATCACGCATAGTGCGCGGTGTGGCCGACGACGATTAGCTCCGGGTCAGGCTGCTGGCTTCGTAGTCGTAGCGGCGGCGATCAGCTTGCAGCTGCAATTCATCGGAATCGGAATCTTCCAGGGCTAGGTCAAACCAGAAGAGGGTGCCTACCCCCAGCCCGCTTGCCATCTTGATGAAGCTGCCGTGCTTCTCCAAAATGCCGCGCACAATCGCCAGGCCAAGGCCCGTGCCAGCTTCCGTATGTACCGCGTTTTCTACCCGGTAGAAGCGCTCAAAGATGCGGCTTTGATCAGCTTCTGAGATGCCACAACCACTGTCGGCAATTTCAATGCGCAGCCTGGGCAATGGGGAGGTGAGTTCACAGCTCGGGTTGTCATTTAGGTTGTCGCTTGAGTTATTGTTGGAGCCGTCACTTGAGTTGTAAGTGAGTTGACATTGGTCGGGCCAGGGGTAGGCCCGCAGCATTAATTGCCCCCCCTGGGGGGTGAATTTGAGTGCATTACCCACCAGGTTGTCGAACACCTGCAGTAATAAATCCCAATTGCCTAGAACCCGAGGCAGTTGGGCCTCGGCATCAAAGCCCAGTTTGACGCCCTTTTCTTCGGCGTTTAGGCGGTAGGTGCGCAGGGTTTGCTCAATTGCCGGTGCCACGTCCAGGGGCTCCAGGGTGCATATCCGCTCGCTTTCCAGCCTGGATAGGTCCAGAACATCATTCACCAGGCGGGTGAGCCTGTCGGTTTCGTCGTTGGCAATGCCAAGGAATTCTTTTTTCTCCGCTTCCGTCAGTTGGTCCCCCATGTCATGGAGGGTCTCCACGTAGCTCTTGATGTTGAAAAGAGGAGTACGCAACTCGTGGGAAACGTTGCTGATGAAACGGCTTTGGGCCGCATTTAGCTCCACCTCTCGCGTGAGATCTTGGATGGTCATCGCTATACCTTTAAGGCTTTCACCACTGGCATCTTTAACGGCCTGCAGCACGATCCGTAGGGTGCGGGCCGGCTCGCCAAAGCTGCAGCGCACATCGGCTGAATCCTTGCTGTTGCTGACCAGGCTTTCCAGGGCGGCCTGCAGCTCTATCGCCAGGACCTCGGGGAGCTCGGCGATCAGGTCTTTGCTTTCTAGGTTGCGACCTTCCCAGCGAAACAGCCTTCGGGCAGTGGGATTTACCAGCACAATTGCCCCTTCGGCATCTAGTAAAACTGCCCCGTCGGCCATGGTGGCGATAAGGGATTGCTGCTTGATCTGGGCAGCGGTGAGCTCTTCGATGTTTGCCGCTTTATAAACTTCTAGCTGGGTAGCCATCATGTTGAAGCCGCCGAGCAGTTCCCCCAGTTCGCCGCCCACCGGCAGTGAGAGGCGCGTTTCAAAATCGCCGCCGGCAATAGAGCGGACCCCCTCCAGTAATTCTTTTACGGGCCGAGTGATTGTCAGGGCGTTGAACACTGCGCCCAGGATCACAAGCACCCAGATTGAGATGAACACCGCCACGGTTACTTCCCTGGTCAGGGCGGCGCTGGTGAGCAGGGTTTCGTTGGGGTTGATGCCCAGGGCCAATACCCCCAGGTAACGCCCCTGGCTCACGATTGGTACAAATACATCGGTCACCTTGCCGTCGGGGCTGAGGTGCTGGCGGATTAGGGGGTTGTCCGGGCGCGTTTGGATGTCGGCTGGCAATTCCAGCCGGCGGGTAAGTAACTGGCTGCTGCTGCCGGCAGTGCCGCCAATCGGAATGCCCAGGTAAATGACCCCTTCCGGGTCGGCGAAAAAGATGTAGCGGAGGCTGCGGCTAGAGCGCCAGAAGCGATCGGCCACCGCGGCCAGTTCGCGGTCGTTGCCCTCGGCCACCAGCGGCGTCACGTTGGCGGAAAGCAGCAGACCCAGGTCGCGGGCGAAGCGGGTGTCACTGCGTTGGGCATCCCTTTGGATGCTGTTGAGGGCAAAGAAGGTGATGCCTGTCATCAGCAGGCTCACCACCAGGGTTGCCACCACCAGCAGCTTGGTTTGCAGGCTGAATTCAGCCCACCATTGCCCTAACCGCGCTTGCCAGCTCATCGGTGGCGCACCTGGTGGCCGATGTCTCGGCGGAAGGTTATTCCCTCAAAATGCACCTGCTTAAGGCCGGCGTAGGCCCGCTCAAAGGCCCCATCGAAATCCTCCGCCTGGGCAACCACCGCCAGCACCCTGCCGCCACTGGTGTGGCATTGGCCGCTGGCATTGCGTTGGCTGCCGGCGTGGAATAGCTGGAGGTCGTTTTGGTTTTGGAGGCCGCTGGAGATCGGATCACCGCTGCGGATTTCGCCGGGATATCCCTGGGCTGCGGCGATCACGCAGGCGCTGCAGCGGGGGGAAACGCTCAGTTTGGGAGCGCCTTCCAGGTTGCCTGAGGCGCAGGCCAGCAGCACTGGGGCCAATTCAGGACCCATCAGGGGCATCAAGGTTTCACATTCTGGATCGCCAAAGCGGCAGTTGAATTCGATCACCTTGGGGCCCTGGGCGGTGAGCATCAAACCCGCATAGATAACGCCCCGGTAATCAATTCCGCGCCCCTGCAGGGCCGCCAGGATGGGCTCAAGCACAAGGGTGCGCACATTTTCCAGGCCTGCCCCATCGAGCAGGGGGGCAGGGGCATAGGCGCCCATGCCGCCGGTGTTGGGCCCGGTGTCTCCTTCGCCGATACGCTTGTGGTCCTGGGCCGGGGGGAGCAGCACCATGCCGGAGCCATCGGTAAGGGCAAACACCGACACCTCGGGGCCGCTCAGCCGCTCTTCCAACACCAGGGATGCGCCGGCCTCGCCAAAACGGCCAGCGAAGATCTCCTCAATGGCCGCCTTCGTTTCTTCGATGTTTTCTGCCACCGTGACCCCCTTGCCAGCGGCCAAACCATCCGCCTTGACCACAAAGGCCTGCTGTTCGCGATCCACCACTGCCAGGGCCTCTTCGCGGCTGTTGGCGGCCCAGTAGCCCGCCGTAGGTACGCCCGCCTCCAGCATCAGGGCCTTTGCCCACTGCTTGCTGGCTTCCAGCTGGGCCCCATCGGCCCCGGGGCCAAAAACCGGGAAACCAGCACTGCGCAATGCGTCGGCCAGGCCTGAGGCCAGGGGGGCTTCCGGGCCCACCACCACCAGTTCGATCTGGTGCTGCTGGCACGCCTGCACCAGGGCGGCCTGGTCGCATTCGGCGATGGCGAGCTGGCCAACTCCCGCCAAATCAGCGGTGCCGCCATTGCCAGGTGCTATCCACACCTGCTCCACACCAGGGCAGCGGCCCAGGGCCCAGCCCAGGGAGTTTTCCCGGCCTCCGCCTCCCACCACCAGGATCCGGGCTGGGCTTTGGCTTGCGGCTGGAGCCATCTACTTGGGGGGGATGGGGGTTGGAAGGAGCGCAGCAGCTCCCTTAGGTTGGGCGCCGCATTGCGGGCCGCCGTGCCCACCTTCTCTACATGCCGGCCCGGCCTTATCCATTTTCAGCCCTGGTAAAGGTCGGCCTTTCCAGTTTGGTGGTCCTGGCGGTCGGCCAGCCTGGGGTCGCCCAACCTGGAGCTGGCAAAGCTGGACTCTCCCAGCCTGGAGCTGGGCAGGATCTCGCCAGCGCCTGCGAGGAGGCCATTGCCAAGGGCGACAGCAGCACCGTCCAGCTGCTGCAGGAGCGATTGATGACAATCAAGCCAGCGCCCCAGCCCCTGGCGGTGGTGCTGGCCAATGCCCAGGTTTTGCTGACTTGCCAGGCTCCGGATTTGGCGCTGCAGGTTTTGGCCCGTTTTTCGCCAGCTCCAGGGGCTGAGCGAAACCTTTGGATGGAAATGCAGTGGCGGGCTGCTGCGGCCGGTCTCCATCACGGCCTGGCGGTCCAGGCCCTCCAAAACTTGGCTTCAGGGCCCATTCCCAGCCTGGAGCTGCGCCAACTGCCCCTCAAGCAAAAAGAAGACGGCAGCTGGATCACCCGTTCGGCCCTGGATCTATTGGTGAGCCATCTGGAGAGCCTGGGGCGTAACCGCGAAGCGGCGGAGGTGCTGCTGGCTGGCCGTCAAGGCGGAGCGGTGCGGGCCGAGCGTATCGCCCTGGCCGTGGCCCTGCTGGAGGCTTTGCCCCCCCAAGACTCCTTGCCAAGGGGGCAAAAACAGCGGCTGCTGGAGTTGGCCCTGGAGCAGGCCGCAGCCTCAGGCTCCTGGGGACTGGTGGCAGAGCTGCTAGATCGCCAGCTGGATCTGGATGCTGCCAATGCCCCAACTCCAACTGGAAATAAAGCCGAAGGGGGGCTGGGCCGTTCCGTGGCCATGCAGCGACGCCTAAAACTCAGTGGCCGCATCGACGATGCCTACGGTGAATGGAAGGCACGCCGGCGCCAAGCCCCAATTACTGAACCAGCCCCATTAGCGCGAGCTGATCGGGAGCGGTTGGCAGCCCTGGAACTGCAACTGCGCTCCCCCCGGTCCGCCGGCGGCCACGCAGCTGCTCTCCAGCCCCAAAACCCGCCCCAAACCCAGCTCCAAAGCAAGCCATGAGCGCCTACACCCTCGGCCCCCTCCTTTACGAGGGCAAGGCCAAACGAGTGCATGCCACCAACCACGACGACGTGGTGGCGGTCGAATACAAGGACGACGCCACCGCCTTCAACGCCCTCAAAAAGGCCCAGCTGGCTGGCAAGGGTGAGCTCAATTGCCGGATCTCAGCCCTGGTTTTTGAACGCTTGGCTGCCCGGGGGGTGCCCACCCACTACCTCGGTGTGGATGGATCCAACTGGATGTTGGTTAGGCCGGTGCGGGTGATTCCGATCGAGGTGGTGATTCGCAATATCGCTGCGGGCTCCCTCTGTAAGCAGATGCCAATTGGGGCGGGGACTCCGCTGGATCCCCCCTTGCTCGACCTCTATTACAAGGACGATGCCTTTGGAGACCCCCTGCTCACTGAGGCCAGGTTGGAACTGCTGGGCCTGGTCAGCCCGGTGCAACGCCAGGCAATCGAAGACCTCGCCCGCCTGGTCAACCGGGAATTATTGGAGCTTTTTACGGAAGCGGGGCTAATCCTGGTCGATTTCAAAATTGAGCTGGGCCTAACCCAATCAGGTGAGCTGGTCTTGGCAGATGAGATCAGCCCGGATACCTGCCGTCTCTGGGATGGGGCTGTGGCCGACGACCAGGACCGCATCCTAGACAAGGACAGATTTCGCCAGGATTTAGGGGGAGTTGTCGAGGCCTACGGGCAGGTCTGCAAACGGGTCCAAGGGGTGTGTCCTGAGCCGAGACATTACGGCTAAGGTCACTCAAATTTGCGGCCTAGCCGCTCCCTAGTGTTTTCCATGGCTGGCTCGTTTGGTTTTAGGGCCTCTGCCCTTCCCGCCATTGGGGCAGCCCTTCCCGCCATTGGGGCCATGATTTTGGCCTCTGCACCAGCGCTGGCCCAGGCTCCGCCAGGAAACAAGCCTGCACCAAAAAACCAGCCTGCCAAAAAAAATCTTCCTGCAGCGGCAGCCAAAACCCCTCCGGCCGAAAAGCAGGTACTAATTTCCGAGGTGGCCATTGAGGGCCTTCAGGGCCATCCGGAGCGGGAGCGCCTGGAGTTGGCTGCCTATGCGGCGATGGTGACAACCCCTGGCACCAGGGTGACCCGCAGCCAGCTGCAAAACGATCTCTCGGCCATCTACGCCAGCGGTTGGTTTTCGGATGTGCAGATCAAGCCCATCGATGGCCCCTTGGGCGTGCGCCTAGTGGTCACCTTGGTGGCCAATCCGGTGCTTACCAAGGTCAGCCTTGACCTGGCCAAGCCCAAACTGCCGCCCCAGGTAATCAAGGAGACCTTCGCGGCCGACTACGGCAAGACCCTCAATCTCAACACCCTGCAGCAGCGCATGCAGGAACTGCAGAAGTGGTACGCAGACCAGGGCTACTCCCTGGCCAGGGTTACGGGGCCTGGCCGGGTCAGCCCCGATGGTGATGTTCAGCTGCAGGTGCGGGAGGGCACCGTGGCCGGGGTGGACGTGGAGTTCATTAACAAGGAAGGCTCCACCACCAACGACAAGGGTCAGCCTATTAAGGGCAAGACCAAGTTGTACGTAATTACCCGCGAGGTGTCCCTTAAGGCTGGTGCCCTGTTTAATCGCCGCACCTTGGAAGAGGACATCAAGCGCCTCTACGGCACGGGCCTGTTTGGCGATGTCAAGGTGACCCTTAAGCCCCTGCCCTCAGAACCGGGCAAGGTAACCGTGGTGCTTGGCATTGTCGAGCAGTCTTCAGGCTCTTTGTCTGGTGGTTTGGGCTATAGCCAAAGCCAGGGTGTATTTGGTCAGATCCAATTGCAGGACTCCAACCTTTGGGGTAAGGCTTGGGATCTTTCAACAAACATCTCCTATGGACAATATGGGGGATTGGGTGATATCAGCCTCTCCAATCCTTGGATTAAGGGGAATAAATATCGCACCTCAATGCGCACTAGGATTTTCTTCAGTAGGGAGGTGCCGCAAATCTTTCAAAGTGAAAATAACAGTTACTTTGCCACGTTAAATGGCGATTCCCCGCCCACTAATACCGGCAATGAGGTGGCGGTACAGCGCATTGGTGCCAGCGTTCAATTCGTGCGGCCCCTGAATGGCGGCAATCCTTTTAAAAAAGCACCCTGGAATTTGATCCTTGCTTTTGGTGGCCAAAAAGTAACCCCGATGGATTATTCCGGAACGGCTGCTGCTAGGGCTTCCATAGCTGGCCAGCCCAACTCGAATATTTGTTTGGCTTATAATTGTGCAACTGAAAACCAACTGCTCAGCTTTCGCCTAGGCACCGCCTACAGCACCCTCAACGATCCCCGTAACCCCACTAAAGGCAATTTCTTTACGGCAAGTACCGAGCAGTTCATGTCGGTTGGCCCCGATTCGCCAACTTTTAACCGCTTGCGAGCCAGTGCCACCCATTACATCCCGGTTAACTGGATAAAAATATTCAAGGGCTGTAGGCCTAAAAATGGCGAAACCCCAGACTGTAAACAGGCCCTTGCCTTCCAGGGAACCCTGGGCACGATGGTTGGAGATGTCCCCCCCTACGAAGCGTTCTGTCTGGGTGGTGGCAACTCAGTGCGCGGCTACTACACCTGCGACTTGGGCGTGGGTAAGAGCATGGCAGAGGCCACGATTGAATACAGATTTCCACTTTTCAAGATTATTAGCGGCGAACTTTTTGTGGATGCTGGCACTACTTTTGGCAGTCAGGCAGATATCAATGGCAATCCAGGTGGAAAGCTTGGTAAGCCAGGTGATGGTTTCTCCGTGGGTACGGGCTTGATTGTCAACACCCCGGTAGGTCCCCTGCGCTTGGAAATCGCGACCCAGGATTTCACCAGCAACTACCGCTTCAACCTTGGTGTGGGCTGGAAGTTCTAGTGCTGCCCGGTCTCGATTCCTATCCCTGGCCAGAGAATTACGGCGAAGCCCATACCCTCGCTGGCCCAGTCGAGCGCAGTGGGGTGGGCCTCCACAGCGGCATTGCGGCCAGGGTCAGGCTCCAGCCCTCCGAGAGGCCGGGTTACTGGGTTGGCTGGCTAAGTAAGCCATTCCATCCCCTAGTGCGGCTTGAGCCTTCCCAGGTCGCCGACACCGAGCTCTGCACGGCCCTTCAGCTCGAGGGCGGGCGGCTAGCCACGGTGGAGCATCTTTTGGCCGCCTTGGCTGGCACCGGGGTGAGTCAGGCAGAAATCCTGGTGGATGGGGAGGAGGTGCCCCTGCTGGATGGCTCGGCCCTTCCCTGGGTGGAAGCAATCGCTGAGGCTGGTTTGGCCCCCCTAGGCACGTCCGTGACTGCCCCAATGGTGGAGTCACCCGTCACTCTTCAGCAGGGCAGCAGTTTTGCCACTGCCCTACCTGCCGCCTGTTTCCAGGTGGGGGCAGCCATTGAATTCCAGGATCGGGCCATTGGCCGCCAGCTCTTCTCCCTAGGCCTCACCCCCCAGAACTTTGTTGCGGAGATCGCCCCAGCCCGCACCTTTGGCCTGCGCTCCCAGGTGGATCAGTTGCTGGCAGCAGGTTTAATCAAGGGAGGTTGCCTGGAAAATGCCCTGGTTTGCGATGGCGACAAGTGGCTCAACCCCCCCCTGCGTTTTAACGATGAACCGGTACGCCATAAAATTCTCGACTTGATTGGCGATCTGGCGCTTGTTGGCTTGCCAAGGGCCCAGGTGTTTGCCTATCGGGGCTCCCATGGGCTTCACACTTCCCTGGCCGCTGTCTTGGCAAGCTGCCCCCAAAGCCTGGCGGCCTAGGTTCGCTTTTCCACGCTCCCCTGCCCCATAAATCCTTGTCTGAGCCAGAAACCGCAACCTCTTTAGTTGTGCTCAGTGCCGAGCAGATTCAGGGTCTATTGCCCCACCGCTATCCCTTTGCCCTGGTGGATCGGGTGATTGAGCACGACCCTGGCAAGAGGGCGGTGGCCATCAAGAATGTCACCATTAACGAGCCCCAATTCCAGGGGCATTTCCCCGGGCGCCCCTTGATGCCAGGCGTATTGATTGTGGAGGCGATGGCCCAGGTGGGCGGCCTGATCGTTACCCAGATGCCAGATCTCCCGAAGGGGCTGTTTGTATTTGCGGGCATTGATGGGGTGCGCTTTCGCCGGCCCGTGGTGCCTGGAGACCAGCTACTGATCACCTGCGAATTGCTGAGTCTCAAGCGCCAGCGCTTTGGCAAGGTGAAGGCCGAAGCAACGGTGGATGGCCAACTGGCCTGTTCCGGTGAATTGATGTTCTCCTTGGTGGCGTGAGCGATGGCGACCTCCATCCATCCCACCGCTGTTGTTGATCCCAAGGCCCAATTGGGTGAAGGGGTTCGGGTAGGCCCCTATGCGGTTATTGGTGCCGATGTGGTGATCGGTGCGGCCAGCACGATTGGCCCCCATGTGGTGCTGGATGGTCGGGTGCGCATGGGGGAGCGCAACCACATTTTTCCCGGTGCCTGCATCGGCCTTGAACCCCAGGACCTCAAATACTCAGGTGACCCCACCGCCGTGGTGATGGGGGATGACAACACGATCCGGGAGTGCGTAACCATTAACCGTGCCACCACCGGCGAACAAGAAACGCGGTTGGGGAATGGCAACTTGCTGATGGCCTACAGCCACCTGGGCCACAACTGTGAGCTGGGCGATCGAATAGTGATTGCCAATGGGGTGGCCGTGGCCGGCCATGTGGTGGTGGGCGACCGGGCCGTGATTGGCGGAGTGCTGGGCATCCACCAGTTCGTCCATATCGGCACCTTGGCGATGGTGGGGGGCATGAGTCGGATTGAGCGGGATGTGCCCCCCTTCACCATGGTTGAGGGCCATCCCTCGCGGGTGCGGGCGCTCAACAAGATCGGCCTCCAGCGCAGTGGCCTAGCCGAGGCCAATGCGGGCCAGCAGTTGACTGAACTCAAGCGCACCTGGAACCTGATTTATCGAGAGGGTGTGCCCCTGGCCCAGGCCCTCGAGAGGTTGCGGAGCCAATCCCTGGGCGGCGCGGCTGAACAGCTGGTGGCCTTCCTGGAGGCCTCCCTGGCCCCCTCTAGGAGGGGGCCCATCCCCGGGGCGCGTTGATGCTGCGCCTTTTGGTTAGTACCGGTGAGGTTTCCGGGGATCTCCAGGGCTCCCTGTTGGTGAAGGCCCTGTATCAAGAGGCCCAGCGCCGCGGATTGCAGTTAGAGGTGGTGGCCCTGGGTGGTGAGCGGATGGAAAGGGCAGGGGCTGTCCTGTTGGCCAACACCACCCGGATGGGGGCGATTGGTCTGCTCGAGGCCATTCCTTTTGTGCTGCCCACCCTGAAGCTGCAGCGCCGTCTCAAGCGTTGGTTCAAGGGAGAGCCCCCCGATGGGGTTGTCTTGATCGATTACATGGGCCCCAACGTGAGCCTGGGCCTGAGGCTGAAGCGCAAATTCCCCCAAGTGCCCGTCACCTATTACATCGCTCCCCAGGAGTGGGCCTTCAAATTTGGCTCCAAGGGCCGCAGCAATCTGATCAGTTTCACCAATCAAATCCTGGCGATCTTCGAACAGGAGGCCCGTTTTTACCGCTGCCGTGGCGCCAACGTCACCTATGTGGGCCACCCCCTGCTGGACACGATCGGCGAGCTGCCAACAAAGACCGATGCCCGGCGGCAGCTGGGCCTGGCCGTTGATGCCCCAGTGCTACTACTGATGCCCGCCTCTAGGCGCCAGGAGTTGCGCTACATGCTTCCCAAAATTGCCGCTGCGGCCGCTTCCCTGCAGCGCCAGGATCCCAACCTGCAGGTGGTGGTTTCCACCGGTTTGCCTGGGTTTGAAAGTCACCTGGCTAGGCACCTGGATCAGCTGGGCGTCAGGGCCCTAATCATTCCGGCCGCCGATTCCGATCGACTTAAACCAGCCCTCTGTGCTGCAGCTGATGTGGCGATTGCCAAGTCGGGCACCGTCAATTTGGAGTTGGCCCTGCGCGGTGTGCCCCAGGTGGTGGTCTATCGGGTTAGTCGGGTGACGGCTTTCCTGGCGCGCCATATCCTGCGCTTCAACGTGCCCCACATCTCTCCGGTCAATTTGGTGCTGGGGGAGCGCCTGGTGCCAGAACTGCTGCAGGAAGGCCTAACGGTCAAAGCGATCCTCCAGCAGGCTTTTCCCCTGCTTGTAGCTGGTTCCGCCCCTCGCCAGAAGATGCTCGCTGGCTACGGACGCCTGCGCAGTGAGTTGGGCGAACCTGGGGTTACCCAGCGGGCGGCAAGGGCGATCCTGGATCAGGTACTGGAGGCTTCGCTTTGAAGGCAAATTGGCGCATTGCCCACGGTTTGTTCGGCTTTTTTCTTGCCCTGTTTTGGCTGGCACCGCTGGCCTATGCAGCACCTCCTACCCAGGAGGCGGTGCTGGCTGGGGGCTGTTTTTGGTGTTTAGAGCACGATTTGGAAAAACTGCCCGGGGTGGTTAAGGCCGAAAGCGGCTATAGCGGCGGCAGCTTGGCCAATCCCACCTATCAGCAGGTATCTGGAGAGGGAACGGGTCATCAGGAGGCAGTCTTGGTGCGCTTTGATCCCAAGCGCATCAGCTACCCCGCCCTACTGCGCAGCTACTGGCGCAATGTGGACCCCCTTGATGGCAAGGGACAGTTCTGTGATCGCGGTGATTCATACCGGCCGGTGATCTTTTTCAATTCACCCCAGCAGCGCGCCGCCGCCGAGGCGAGCCTGAAGTCAGCGGCGGCGGAATTGAAGAGGCCTGAGGCGGCGATCCGCGTTGAGATCAAGCCCCTGCAGCGCTTTTGGCTAGGGGAGGGCTACCACCAGAACTATGCCGATCGCAACAGCGTCAAATACAACTATTACCGCTGGGCCTGCGGTCGGGACCGCCGCCTGGATTCCCTTTGGGGAAACAAGGCCCGCACAGGAGCCGCCTGGTAACTGGGCTTATTGATTGCCCTGTAGGCCCATTGGTTTAATTGCGGCCCGGATAGCCCCGCAGCAGACCGCTCTCGATCATCAGGCCCACGCCGGCGTTGATCAGGATCAAACCAAGGGTTCCGTACCAAAACCAGGGCCCCGGGTTGGCCAAGGTTTCGATTTTTCCCGAGGCAGCTAAAACCTGAATGCCCTTGCGGATCACCGCTTCGCCAAACAGGCACAGGCCCGCCGGCAACAGCAAAACCCCCAATTGGGCTTTGACATACCAGCGGATCTTCTGAACGGCCATGGGATTTCAGATGGGGAGGTAGGTGGCTTTAAACCTAGGTGGCTGCCCCCTGGCAGACCCAATGCACCAGGGTTCGCACGCCAAAACCTGTGGCCCCAGCGGGATCCATGCCCCTGCCCTTGTCGCTCCAGGCGGTGCCGGCGATATCCAGGTGGGCCCAGGGCAGGTTGGGGCTGACGAAGTCCTGAAGGAACAGGGCTGCAGTGATCGAGCCACCGGGCCTGGGTCCGGTGTTTTTCATGTCTGCAATGGAGCTCTTAAGGCCCTGCTTGTAGGAGGGCCTGAGGGGCATGCGCCAGAGCGGCTCGCCGCTGCTGTCGCCGGCACCAAGCAGGGCAGCCGCCAACCCATCGCTACTCGACCACAGCCCAGCAATCTCTTCGCCGAGGGCAATTAGGCAGGCACCCGTAAGGGTTGCCAGGTCCACAACCGCATCGAGATCGAGTTTGCAGGCGTAAACAAGGGCATCGGCCAGGGTGAGCCGCCCTTCCGCATCGGTGTTGTTGATCTCGATCGTTTTGCCGTTGGAGGCGGTCAGGATGTCGCCGGGGTGCATGGCGCCGCCACTGACCATGTTTTCGCAGGAGGCCACGATGAAGTGCACCTCCACGCCTTCCGGCTGGAGCTGGCCAATGGCCCTCGCCGCCCCCAATACGGCGCCACTGCCGCCCATGTCGAACTTCATCATTTCGATCTGGGAGCCGGCAGTTTTGAGGTTGTAGCCGCCTGAATCGAAGGTGAGCCCTTTACCCACCAGGGCCACCCTGCGGCTGGAGCCCCCCTGGGGCCTGTAGGTGAGATGGATGAACTTGGGTGGCAGATCGGATCCCTGGGTCACTCCAAGAAAGGCACCCATGCCTAGGGCCTGGCAGTCGGCCCGCTCAAGCACCTGGAGCTGGAGCCCAAAATCCTGGGCGATCTGCGAAGCGGTATCGGCGAGGTGCTGGGGGGTGGCCACATTGGGGGGAGCGGCCACCAATTCCCGGGCCAGCTCCACCCCGGAGCAGATGGCATCGACGGCCTCCAAGGCCCGGTTGATCTCCCTGAGATCACCGCCCAGGCCGAGCAGGCACACCTCGCTGGGCAAATTGGGGGCTTCACTTTCACTTTTGAAGCGCTGGTCTTGAAAGAGGCTCAAACGCACGGCCTCGGCCATGGCCTGACCAGCGGCTTCAGCAGGTATTACACCGGTTGGTAGGGCCAGGCCCAGCTGGCCCACTTCCGCCGCCACGGCGGCCTTGGCGCCGGCGGCGCCGGCCTGGCGCAGACGATCAAGATCCCATTGCTCTTCGTTGCCGAGGCCCACCAGGATCAGGGTTTGGGGTTTTGCCCCCAGGCGCTCGATGCAGATCGATTCGCCGGGCTTTGCCTTGAAACGGCGTTGCTCTAGCCGTTCGAGGAGTTCGGGCCCAAATCTCTGGACAAGGGCTTGATGGGTTGTGGCCTGGTGGCCCAGGGCCTTTGCTTCAGCGAATAACCCCACCACCAGTCCGTCGCCTTCCCAGCTGGCAATGGCATTGCCGAGGTCCTGGGGCAGGCAACGAAACTGCATGAATGGGGATGCAAACGGTCCTTAATTTAGGTGCCCGTTTTGGTTTCGGCGGTGAAGGGGGTGCTCCAGCGACCGCGGGTTTCCTTGTTGAAAGGTGGGAGCCAGCGCTGGATCAGGGCCTGTTCCAGGCAGCGGCGGGGCTTGATGGCCACCGGCACATCAAGCCAAAAACGAATGCTCAGCTGGCAACGGAGATCGGCTTTTTGGAGGGCCTCCTGATAGGCCGCTAAGTAGCTTTTGCAGTCGTGCTCGCCTTTCCAGCGCTGGTCGGCCTTGGCGGTTTCACCCACGTAGAGCAGCAGGGCTGGGGCTGGGTAGGCCGTGGCTGGGCCTGAATCTGGGCGATCGATCACGAAGTACAGGGCGGCACCCTGCTGGGGCGCCTGGGGCCAGCGCCAGAAGGAGAGGGCCTGGGGTTGGAGGCCTAGGGGGCTAAAGCTGCTGGCCAGGTGCGTCGCATTACCTGGACCAGGCTCAAAAAGCAGGCCTTGGCCGCTGCTGGGGGCTGCTTCCCCCGCAAAAAGCGGGCCTTGGTGGGCCAGCAGGCGCTCTTGCCAGCTGAGCAATTGGTGCCGCAGTAGGGGGAGCTCCCCAGGGATTTGAACCGGCTGCAGGGTGTCTGCAGCGGCAAATAGATCGCCCTGGATGGCCATTAACCCCTGGTCTTGGGCCGTGCCAGGGGCAGGGCCGGCCCCCCCTTGTGGGGGCTCGCTGCAGCCGGGCCAAAGCGCACCCGGCCAATCCACTGTTCCACCAATGCCGCAGGCAGCTGGAGCCGGTGCTGGAGATCGGCTAAATCCTGGAAGGGTTCCCTGGCCCTTTCCCCGATCAGCCTTTGGGTCCGCTCCTGGGAGAGCCCGAGGCCAATGAGCTCTGGCGATCTGGCGTGGTTCAAATTGACCCGAGGGGGCTGGGCTGGGCTGCTTGGTGGTTCGCCATACCAACGGAAATCCAAAACCGGTAACCAGCCTTCGATTTTGGCGCTGGGCAATTCCAAGGCCCGCTCCAGATCTTCGGCTCCCGTTAGCTGCACGCCGCCCTGTTGTAAGCGCAATAAAAGATCCACCTGGTCTGGGCCGATGCCGGGCAGGCGTAGCCAATCGGCGGCGGTGGCTCGGTTCACGTCTAGGCGCCAACCCAGGGCTCCGGCGTGGCGGACCTCTTCGGCGCTGCCTAGGCGCAGGGCTGGGTTTTGGCGCAACTTCAGGGCCAGCAGCTCCCTCTCCACATCCCCATCTTTATCCCCATCTTTGTTGATTGCTCCAGTCGGATCAGTTGCTCCCGCCGCCAGGAGCAACCTGCGGGCTAAGGGATCCAGCCAGGGGCGTTGGGCCATCTCTACCCAACCTAGCGAGGCCAATCCATCTCAGGCCAGTCGATCAGCCCCCAGCGCAGACCAATTACGGCGGCTTGGGTGCGGTCCTGGGCCTGGAGCTTGCGCATCACGTTGCTGAGGTGGGTCTTGACTGTGTCGGCTGAGATGTAGAGCTCTGAGCCGATCTTGCTGTTGCCCTTGCCCTTGGCCACCAGGGCAAGCACCTCCAACTCCCGGGCCGTGAGCGGTTCGATCGGCGCGCCATGTTCGTGGCCGCGACGGAAGATCTCCTGCAGGCTTTTGTCGATAAAAATGCCGCCGCCACCCACGGCGTTGAGGGCGGCCACCCCCATACCCAGGCCCAGCTTCGATTCCAGCAAAATGCCATCGCAGCAGGCATCTATCGCGGCCTTGATCTGGTGTTGACGCTGCTCCTGGCAGATCAGCAGGATGGTGTGCATCTGCGGCCAACGGCCCTTTATCCGCTGCACCAGCGAAATGCCATTGCCCTGCTCCAGTCGGTCGCTGAGCAGCACCATCTGGGGCTGCTGGGTCTCCACCAGCTGGAGTGCTTCCGCTTCGGTGGTGGCAGCTCCCACCACCGAGGCATGGTTGGCGGTCCAGCCGAGAAATGCCACCAGGAGGGCCCTGCTGCCAAAGCACGCCACGATTCGGACGTCCTTCAACAGCAGGTTGGCCTGGTCGTTATTGCGGCGAACCTGGTCGATTAGGGGTGTGAAATCCAGGGGTGGCGGGCAATTAATGGCCCCATTTTTGCCCACTTGCTGCCCATACGTGGATCCGCACTATGCAGACCTGGCGCCTGTCTCCAAAATTGATTGATCACGGCCCTGGCCCTGGACGATGGCGTTCTTTGAATCCGAAATTGTTCAAGATGAGGCCAAGCGCCTTTTTGTTGATTACCAGCAGCTGATGGAGCTGGGTGGCGAGTACGCCAGGTTTGATCGGGAGGGCAAAAAGCTCTACATCGAGAGAATGGAAGAAATGATGGAGCGCTATCGGGTGTTCATGAAGCGTTTTGAGCTCTCGGAAGACTTCCAGGCAAAGTTGACCATTGAGCAGTTGCGCACCCAGTTGGGCCAGTTTGGACTCACTCCTGAAACGATGTTTGGGCAGATGAACCAAACCCTCGAGCGCATGAAGGGCGAACTTGATTGATGGCAGCAGCAGATTGGTCAACGGGAGCAGGGGCCCTGCCGGAAGCTCTGGCCAGGGGTGTGGCCGATCTTTTCCCCTGTGGAGCGGCGCCTGGTTCGGCCAGCGATGGCGACCAACAACTGGCCGCGAGGCTCGAGGAAGCTGCCAGCGAGGGTCGGCCCCTGCGGATCAAGCTCGGCATTGACCCCACCGGCACGGATATTCACCTGGGGCACTCAATCCTGTTTAGGAAGCTGCGGGCCTTCCAAGATGCGGGCCATACGGCGGTTTTGATCCTCGGCGATTTCACCGCCCGCATCGGTGATCCCACGGGCAAGAGCGCCACCAGGGTGCAGCTCAGCGCTGCCGAGGTGGAGGCCAACGCCGAAACCTATCTGCAGCAGCTGGGCCAGGGTCAGGACCCTGCCCATGCCCTACTTGATTTTGAGACCCCCGGTCGACTGGAGGTGCGGCGCAACAGCGAATGGCTTTCGGGTTTGGATCTGCCTGAGGTGATTGAGCTGCTGGGCACCACCACCGTGGGCCAGATGCTGGCGAAAGAAGATTTTGCTAACCGCTACGGCTCGGGCACGCCGATTTCCTTGCATGAGTTTCTGTACCCCCTCTTGCAGGGCTACGACTCAGTGGCAATTAGCGCCGATCTGGAGCTGGGCGGCACCGACCAGAAATTCAACGTGGCCATGGGCCGCGATCTGCAGCGTCACTTCGGCCAGCGACCCCAATTTGCGATGCTCCTGCCGATCCTGCCGGGCCTTGATGGGGTCCAGAAGATGAGCAAAAGCCTGGGCAACACCGTGGGCCTAGCCGAAGACCCGCTCTCGATGTATTCGAAGCTTGAGAAGGTGCCCGATGCGGTGCTCTCCGACTACATCACCCTGCTCACCAACTTGGATTTGGCTGGCTTGCCCGCCAATCCCCGGGAGCGCCAGAAGGCCCTGGCCCTTGAAATCACTGGCCAGCGCCATGGACTGGCTGCCGCCCAGGCGGCCCAGGCCGATGCGGCCAAGCTGGTGGGGGGAGCGGCCGGCGTGGGTGCGGCCGATGCAGATGTGCCCGAGGCCTCCATGGCCGCGGTCAATTTCCCGGCCAAAGCCTTTTACTTGCTCAGTGCCATTGGCATCTGCTCCGGCAGTAGCGATGCCCGTCGCCAGATCCAGGGCGGCGGGGTCAAGCTCGATGGGATCAAGCTGGCCGACCCGAATCAGGAGTTCGCTGCGGCAACTGAGCTGGCGGGCAAGGTGCTGCAAATCGGCAAGAAAATTTTCCGGCGCCTGGTGGCGAGCTGATGGCGCCCTTAGCTGCTCCCTTTGCGGCTGCCGATCCGGCCGAAAGGATCATCGTGGCCCTCGATGGCATGGATCCCGACCAGGCCCTCGCTTTTGCCATTGGCTTGCCAAAGCTGCGTTGGGTCAAGGTGGGCCTGGAGCTGTACGCAGCCGGCGGACCGGTGGTGGTGCAACAGCTGCATGACCAGGGCAAGCAGGTATTCCTCGATCTCAAGTTCCACGACATCCCGGCCACCATGGCCGGCGCCTGCCGCAGCGCCGCCCGCCTGGGCGCCCAACTGATCACCGTGCATGCCTGCGCCGGCAGCGAGGCCCTGCGGGCTGCCCAGGAGTCGGCCCAGGAGTCGGCAGGGGTCGCAGGCTTGCCCGCGCCGACGCTCTTGGCGGTGACGGTGCTCACCAGCTGGGATCCGGCCCGTTTTGCCGCTGAATTGAAGATCACTGAGCCATTGGCCAACTACGTGCCCCAGCTGGCCCAGCTGGCTGCCCAGGCGGGCATTGGCGGCTGTGTGTGCTCTCCCCTGGAGGTGGCTCAGCTGCGGGCCGACCACCCCGTGCCCTTCCACCTAGTGACCCCAGGCATACGCCCCGCCGGTGTGGCCCTTGGGGACCAGCAGCGGGTGCTGACCCCCGCCCAGGCGATTTCAGCTGGTTCTAGCCAGATGGTGATTGGCCGGCCGATTACCGCTGCCCCAGACCCGGCAGCGGCCTTTGCGGCCTGTTGTGCTGAGGTGGGGGCAGCTCTAGCTTGAGGCGGGGCGCCAGCTCGGCATAGAGCCTCTCCAGCTGGTCGATGTTGCCCTCCAGTGTGTAGCGCTCCAGGGCCCGGGTGCGGGCCTGCCGCCCCAATTCGGCCGTGAGTACGGGTTGGTCGCGTAGCACCGGCAGCAGGGTGCGCAATTGGGTGGTGACGCCCTGGGTGCTGATCACGATGCCGGCCCCCCCTTCCAATACCTCGCCATCGGCACCGGCGTCGGTGGCCACGCAGGCGGTGCCGGAGGCCATGGCTTCCAGTAGCGCCAACGACAGCCCCTCCACCAGGGAGGGGAGCAGGAATACCTCCGCCAGCTGCTGGAGGGCCACGCGCATTTCCAGGCGGGGTTCATAGCCCCACCAGACCACATCGTTCTCTTCCGTTGAGGTCTGCAGGGCGCTGCGCAGGGGGCCGTCCCCCACGATTAACAGCACGCAACCGGCAGGCCGCACCAGACGCCAGGCCTTGAGCAGGGCCTCCACATTTTTTTCGGTGGCTACCCGGCCCATGTAGAGAAATACCCGCCGGCCGGCAAAGCGCCTGCGCAGGTCGGCCAGATCTGGGCTGATGGCCGTTGGGATGGCTGGTTTCCAAGTTCCCACATCCACGCCGTTGGGGATTACGGCCAGGCGATCGGATCGCAGGCCCAAGCGCATCAACAGCTCAGCCTGGAGTTCGGAGAACACAATCACCCGATCAAACTTGGCCAGGGCCGGCGCATAGAGCTGGTAGGTGAGCTGCTGGGTGCCGGCGGTGATGTTGCGCAGGCTGGCGTCAAAGGCTGGGTGGAAGGTGGCCACCAGCGGCAGCCCCAGTTGTTGGCATAGGTCTGGTAGGCGGAAATCCAGGGGTGAGAGGGTCAGGCTGGCGTGCACCAGATCGGGCCGCAGTCGCTCCAGTGACTCCCTCAGCTCCCGCTGGGCCCCCGGGGAGGGGATTGTGTACACCTGGGATTTGACCAGGTAAGGCAGGGAAACATCGGGCCCGCCGCCGCTGCTCATGGTGCCGGCGGGCGTGTCGAAATGGATAAAGCTGATTCCATGCCCGCGACTGCGCAGGGCGTGGGTGGTGCTGAGGCCGTAGGTGACGTTGCCGCAGAAGGGGGATTTCTTGCCTAGCCAGGCAATGTGGGCCACCAGGGCTGAAGCATCCGGCATCTCAAGCTAACAGCGCCGCCAGGGTCGCTCCATGAGGGCCGCCCCCAGGGCAATTGCCGCCAGCACCCAGAGCACCGGCATCAGGCCATAGCGGCTCACCACGGTGCCGGCGAGCACCAGGGGCAGGCTCAAGGCGATATTGATCAGGTTGTTTTGGAGGCCAAAAACCTTGCCCCGCATCGCTTCTGGGGTGTCTTCCTGGATCGTGGTTTGGGCTGGGATCGCCAGCAGGGCAGCACCTATGCCAAGCACGGCGCAAAGGCCCAGGGTGAACCACAAATTGCCGCGCAATTGCCCCAACAAAACCAGGCTGAAGGCAATTGTGCCAAGGCCAGCTGAGGCCAGACTGCGCCGGTTGATGCCATTGCCCAGCTGGGCCACCGCCACGGCTCCCACTGCCAGGCCCACGCCGCTCATCGCCAGCAAGGTGCCGAATTGGGTGGGCCCCAGGCCCTTGATGGCGGAAGCCAGGCTGATTGCCAGCACATAGAGGGCCGCCAGCAGGCTGTAGAGCAGCACCAGCTGGACCATGGCACTGCGCACACTGGCCCGCTCCTTGAGCACCTGCAGACCATCGCCAATTTCCTGCCAGATGCTGTCGCTGCTCTCGCTGCGCGCTGGTTCCTGGACGTGGATTCGGGCGATGAATAGGGCTGCTAGGCCGTAGCAGAGGGGCAGCAACACGAATTCGCCGTCGTGGATGCCAACCCCATTGAGCAGCCTTTGCAGTAGGCGCAGGATTGGATCACCCAGGGCAAAGCCAACGATCGTGGCCCCCATGCTGGTGGCTTGATAGAGGGAATTGGCCGCCAGGAGCTGGGGCTGGGGCACCAGCATCGGGATGGCGGCCTGTTCAGCAGGGGCAAAAAACTGGGTGAGTACCGATTCCAGGAAGGTGATCAGCAGGAGGGCCCAATAGCCCCAACTCAATCCCAGCCAGATGGGTCCCTCCACCAGACAAAGGGGGACCAATAGGACCAGGCCGGCCCGCAGGGCGTTGGAGGCCACCATCACCTCCCGCTTGCGCCAGCGATCGGCCCACACCCCCGCCACCAGGCCCAGCACCATCGCCGGAATTGTGTTGGCCACATAGATGCCTGTGGCCAGCAGGGTGATCAGTTGGGCCCGGCTATCGATGTTGAATTTGAAGGCGTCGGCGGCCTCGGCAAGGGCTCCGCCCGTGGGGGGTGCAGTGCCCACCCAGTACTGGGCGATCAGGAACACCATCAAGACGATGTAGAACTTGTCGGCCAACTGGCTGAAGATCTGTCCAAGCCAGAGCTTTCGAAATTCAGGCAGGGCTAAGACGCCCGCTATTCCCACGGTGACTTTGGGGCCGCTCAATCGGGGTGATCCATCACGATCTGGCTGTTCATGATGCTCCAAAGCCAGTTCTCAGTAGTTGGAAGGCCCTTGGTTTGCGGCCCAGGTGCTCGCTGCACCAGCTCTCCACGAGGGAAAGCAAATGGAGCCAAACCGCCTCAGGGCCCATCAGTTCCCCGTCGCGTTTGCGGGGAAGGGCTGGCCTGAGCAACCTTTGCAAAAGCGCCAATTCGGAGGCGTTGAGCATGATCCGGGCCCCGGCAATGGCACCTATGGCCAGCCCCTCGCTGGGCAGCAGGCTGCAGCGCCACTCCCAGTTGCCGATCGGTGGCTCTAGGAGATCGCCGCTGCGGCTGCAATGGGCCAGCGGCAGGGCATAGCCGCCAATGGCCAAGAGGTGGACGGCGCCCTGCACCGCCGTGGCCAGGGCCTCCAAATTTGGACCCTTCTCCCTCAGCAGCTCCTCCAGTCGGCCGATTTGAACCAATAGGGCATTGAGCATGCCGGGGGCGGGGCTGCCGCTCGGCACCAGGGCCAGGCAGATTTCGGCCAAGGCCTGGGCGGCGGCGAGGGTTTCTAGGCGCTGGCCCAGCAGGCTGTAGTTGCGCACAACCTTGAGTTGGCGCACCCGTTTGAGGCCGGTGCCACTGCTGCCGCCGCCCCCCACCTGCAGCCGTAGGTGGGCCAGGGGTACGGCCGCGGCCAAGCTGCTTTTGGGTCTGCGGGCGCCAGGCACTGCCAGGCGAGTAAGCCCCTCTTCTTCGCTGAGCAGGGTCAACAGTCGGTCTTGCTCCCCTAGCGGTTTGCAGCTGAGGGCCAGGCCCTCGAGGCGCTGTTCAGCCACGGCTGCGCCAGGCTTCCATCAGGGCCAGGCTGCGGCTGGTGCCCAGGCGCGTGGCGCCGGCCTCCACCAGATCCAGGGCGTGCCAGAGGTCGCTGATCCCTCCGGAGGCGGAAACTGCGGCCCGGCCCCTGGCCAGGTCCCGCAGGGTTTGCACCTGGGCCGCGCTGACGGGGGGGCCAAAGCCACTGCCGCTTTTCAGGAAGAGGGCACCGGCGTCTATGGCGATCTCCACTAACAGCTCCAGGTTCTCTGGGGAGAGCTTTCCCACCTCCAGGATCACCTTGACGGGCCGATCCAGTTCGCAGATCGCCGCCAGTTCATCCAGCACGGCGCCACTGTTGCCATCGGCCAGGGCTCCGAAGTCGGGCACCACATCCAATTCATCGGCGCCTGCCTCAATGGCCGCTTCTGCCTCGGCCTGCTTGATGGGCTGGGGCACGGCTCCAAAGGGGAACCCCACCACGCTGATCAGCCGCGGCGACTGGCCACTACCCCTGTCCCGGCCACTTCCACTGCCAGTTCCGGAGAGGGGCAGCCGTTCGCGGGCCACCTCGAGCCAGCGGGAGGCCACGCAAACTCCGGCAAAGCCGAAGTGGCGGGCCTCATCACAGCAGCGGATGACGGCCTCCCTGCCCTGATGGGGATCCAGCAGGGCGTGGTCCAGGAGGGCAGCCAAATCACCTACGGAGGTCCGATGGGGATGGTCCCGATTCAAGACTCCCTGGTTTGTATCAAGCCAAATCCCCCATGGTTGCGGCGATAGACCACCTGGATTTGGCCACTGTCCGCATCGCGGAAGACATAGAAGTCGTGGTCGATCAGCTCCAGCTGGTGCACGGCGTCGTCGAGGGCCATCGCCGGCATTGCGAAGTACTTGCGCCGCACCCCCCGGTTGGGCAGTTGGGGCTCCTTGCCATCGGTTAGGGCTCCCTCAACCACCTGCTCATCCACCACTTGCTCGGTGCCGGGAGTGGGTGTTGCCCGATGGCCAGGGCTGTGGTGGTGATCCTTGAGGCGATCGTGGTAGCGATTCAGTTGGCGGTGAAGTTTGTTGGCCGCCAGGTCGATGCTGGCGTAGAGGTTGTCGCTGTGTTCTTGGGCTCGAATAACAGTGCCATTGGCATAGACCGTGACTTCCACGGTCTGCTGGGGTACCCGGGGATTGCGGGCAACGGAAAGGTGCACATCGGCCTCCTTCACCATTCCCTCGAAATGGGTGATAGCTCGACCCAACTTGGTTTCGGTGTACTCCCGAATGGCTGGGGTGACGTCAAGATTGCGTCCATGGATCAGCAGTTTCATCAGGTGCCTACTTCCTCCGGTGCTGGTGCTCATCAACGCTAGGAACGCCAACCCATGGGGACAACGGTCGACGCAATCCTTTTTGAAGCAGGCGAGCCCCTGGCCTTTGAAAAGGGTTGGCGAGCCCAGAAGCAACTGCAGCAGCGCCTGTTGCTGGATCCCGATGGCCCCGATGCGGTGCTGCTGTTGGAGCACCAGGCCTGCTACACCCTCGGGCGGGGCGCCGATCCGAATTTTTTGCTTTTTGATCCGGCCCATCCCCCCCTACCGCTGCATCGCATTGATCGGGGCGGTGAGGTGACCCACCACCTGCCGGGCCAGCTGGTGCTCTATCCGGTGTTCAACCTGCTTCGCCATGGAGCCGACCTCCACGCCTACCTGCGGGGCCTGGAGCAGGTGGTGATTGAGCTGTTGGCCGAGCTGGATTTGCGGGGGGAGCGCCTGGAGGGCCTCACCGGTGTGTGGCTAGGGGGCAAAAAGGTGGCGGCGATCGGCGTGGGGGCCAAGCGCTGGGTGAGCCAGCACGGCTTGGCCCTGAATGTGAGCTGTGCCCTTGAGGGGTTTGCCCAGGTGGTGCCCTGCGGCATTGCCGATCGGCCGGTGGGGCGGCTGGTGGATTGGCGCCCGGAGCTCAGCACCGGGGCGCTGCGCCCCCTATTGCTTGCGGCCCTAGCCCGCCAATTTGGCTTGAGCTTGCGTCCCCCCAGGCCCCAGGAAGCCCTTGATGGGTGGTAATTCTTAGGGCAGAACAGATCGGTTGTGCCCCTTCCCGTGACTGCTCCTGCCCTGCCAAAGGCCGAAATTCACTGGCGAGCCAGTCGCCGCGATCGGCGGGCCCTTGCCCTGCGCGACGACTGGAGCCACCTCAGCGGGCTGGAGCAGCTGTGGCCAGTTTTGGCCGGTCGCTATGGAGAGGCCCAGGCCCTCGATGCTCCCCACAGCCAGCCGCCCGAACGGCTCAGTTTTCGCCAGCTCCACCAATCGATTGAGCAGGCAGCCCTTGGCTTTTCCCTTCTGGGGGTAGGTCCTGGCTCCGTGGTGGCGCTATTTGCCGAAAATGGCCCCCGCTGGTTGCAGGCAGACCAGGGCTTGATGCGGGCCGGCGGCGCCGATGCGGTGCGGGGCAGTTCGGCACCGCTGGAGGAGCTGCGCTACATCCTGGCCGACTCCGGCGCCATGGGCCTGGTGCTGGAATCGGGGGCCCTGCTGGCCAAGCTCCAGGCCGCCGGGGTGTTCGAGGATCCAGCGATCTCCCTGCGCTTTGTGGTGCTTTTGGAGGGGGAACCGGATCCTGGCCCAACCGGCCTTGGGGCCCTACCACCAGCACTGCCTTGCCTGGGCTGGTCGGAGTTGATGGCCCAGGGGGCAGGGGCTGGAGTGATGCGGCCCCCCAGCGACGACCCCCACCGCCTGGCGACGATCCTTTACACCTCAGGTACCACGGGCCAACCGAAGGGGGTGCCCCTCAGCCACGCCAACCTCTTGCATCAGATCCGCACCCTCGGCGTGGCGGTAATGCCCAGGCCAGGTGACCACGTGGTGAGCGTGCTGCCGATCTGGCATGCCTACGAGCGGGCCGCCGAGTATTTGCTGCTCGCCTGTGGTTGCCAGCAGACCTACACCACGCTCAAGCACCTGCGCGCTGATTTGCAGAAGGTGCGTCCCCACTACTTGATAAGTGTCCCCAGGCTTTGGGAGGCCCTGCTGTCGGGCTTCGACGATGCCCTGGCTGCCATGCCCCGGTCGCGCCAGCGGCTGCTGCAGGTGGGCTTGGCCAACAGCAGGGCCCATGCCTGGCGGCGCCGCCAGGCCCTCAATCTCACCCTCTCAGACGAGGCCTGGTGGGTGCGCTCGGCTGCGGTAATCGAAGCCGTTTTGCGTTGGCCCCTACACCGGTTGGCGGCAGGGGTGCTCTGGCCAGCTTTGCGGCGCCAGTTGGTGGGGGGGCGGCTGCGGACCGCCATCAGTGGCGGCGGAGCCCTGGCCATGCATGTGGATGGCTTTTTCGAGGCGATCGGCATCGAATTGCTGGTGGGCTACGGCCTCACCGAAACCTCGCCCGTTCTCACCTGCCGCCGTCGATGGGCCAACCGCCGCGGCAGTGCGGGCCAACCCCTGCCGGGCACAGCTCTGCGGATTGTGGATCCCCAGGGCCACCAGCTTCTCTCCATTGGCATGACAGGCCTGGTGCAGGCCAAGGGCCCCCAGGTAATGGCGGGCTATTTCCACAAACCAGAGGCTACGGCCCAGGTTCTCGATGGCGACGGCTGGTTTGACACCGGCGATTTGGGGCATCTGCTCAAGGACGGCACCCTGGTGCTCACTGGCCGGGCCAAGGACACGATCGTGCTCAGCAGCGGCGAAAACATCGAGCCGGGCCCCCTGGAGGAGGCCCTGGTGGCCAGCCCCCTGGTGGAGCAGGTGATGGTGGTGGGCCAGGACCGCAAGCAGTTGGGCGCCCTGGTGGTGCCCCGCGCCGAGGCCCTGGCGGCCTTCGGATCCCAGCAGGGGTTGGCCGGGGATGCCTTGCTGCGCGCCCTCACCCGGGAATGCAACCGGTTGCTGGCGGCGCGGCCTGGCTCCAGGCCCGACGAGCGCCTGGGAGGGGTGGCCCTGGTGGAGCCCTTCAGCTTGGAAAATGGCCTGCTCACCCAAACCCTTAAGCAGCGCCGGGATCGGATTGGGCTGCGCGATGTGGGGGCAATCGCTTCCATCTACGGAGCCCGCTGAGGTTGACCCGGGCAGTAGGCGCTGACAACCTGGGCGCTGCTTTGCAAATTCCATGGCCGACGGCACCCTTTCGATTAAGCGCACCATCACCGTGCGTGCCGTGGTGACCCCCCGCTGGAAGGAGGACGCCGAGCGGGAACTGAGCAGCGCCCTGGCAGGCTCCGATTCCCAGCTGGCCCAACTCGAGCAGGAGGGCCAGCAATTGGTCGATGAGATTCGCCGCCAAAGCGCCAACCCCCTTGATCCCCGGGTGCAGGAACAGGTGGGTTCGGTCCAGCAGCAGGTGGCCGCCAAGCGGGCCGAACTGGAGGAGCAAAAGCGCCAGATGCTCGAGCAACAACGCCAGGTGCGGGACCTGGAAATGGAGCAGATCGTGGACCAGGGCCAGATTGAGAGCTTCTGCGAGGTGCGGGTGGGCGACAACCTCGTTGAAAAACTCCAGGCAGCTGTGCTGGTGCGCGATGGTGTGATTGAAGCGTTAGAAGGCGCTGATTAGGCGGCCATACCGCTCTGAGTCTGGTGAGCCCGCCGGGGCCATCTCCTTTGTTTTGCTGTCCCCTTTCCCCAATCCCATGACTGAACTTGGTAAGTGCCCCGTTAACCACGGTTCTGCCCCCAAGTCGGTGGCGGGCCAGGGACCTTCGCCGCGGGATTGGTGGCCCCAGCAGGTGAATCTGGCGATCCTTGATCAGCACGGAGTGGCCTCCAACCCCCTCGGCGCTGATTTCAACTACGGCAAAGCCTTTCAGCAGCTCGACTACCGGGGCCTGAAGGAGGATTTGTTGGCCCTGATGACCGACTCCCAGGAGTGGTGGCCCGCCGACTGGGGCCACTACGGCGGTCTGTTCATCCGCATGGCCTGGCATAGCGCCGGCACCTATCGCACCGCCGATGGCCGCGGCGGCGCCGGCACCGGAAACCAGCGCTTCGCGCCCCTCAACAGCTGGCCCGATAACGGCAACCTCGACAAAGCCCGCCGGCTGCTCTGGCCGATCAAGCAGCGCTACGGCAACCGCATCTCCTGGGCAGACCTGATCATTCTTGCGGGCAATTGCGCCCTGGAATCGATGGGTATGCGCACCTTTGGCTTCGCCGGCGGCCGCGCCGACATATGGCAACCGGAGGAAGACATCTATTGGGGCAACGAAAACACCTGGCTAGGCGATGGGCGCTACAGCGGCGATCGCCAGCTGGAGCACCCCTTGGCGGCGGTGCAGATGGGTCTGATCTACGTGAACCCTGAGGGGCCCAATGGCGAGCCCGATCCGGTGGCCTCCGGCCGCGACGTGCGCGAGACCTTCGCCCGCATGGCGATGAACGATGAAGAAACCGTTGCCCTTACCGCCGGCGGCCACACCTTTGGTAAGGCCCACGGTGCCGCCAGCGAAGAGTTTGTCGGATCAGCTCCAGAGGGGGCGTCCATGCAAGAAATGGGTCTGGGTTGGGCTAACAGCCACGGCAGCGGCAAGGGTGCCGATGCCATCACAAGCGGCATCGAGGGGGCCTGGAAGCCCAACCCCAACCGCTGGGACATGGGCTACTTCGACATGCTCTTTGGCTACGAGTGGGAACTGATCAAGAGCCCCGCCGGCGCCTGGCAGTGGCAGGCCAAGGACTGCCGTGAGGAGCACCTGATTCCCGATGCCCATCGCCCGGGCATTAAGCATCCGCCGATGATGACCACCGCGGATCTGTCGCTGCGCTTCGATCCGATTTACGAGCCAATCTCCCGCCACTTCCACCAGCACCCGGAGGCCTTCGCCGATGCCTTCGCCCGGGCCTGGTTCAAGTTGACCCACCGCGACATGGGCCCGAAGAGCCTCTACCTGGGGCCTGAGGTTCCGGCCGAAGACTTGATTTGGCAAGACGCGATTCCAGCTCTCGACCATCCGGTGGTCGATGCAGCCGCCATCGCCGACCTCAAAGCCCGCGTGCTGGCAACGGGATTGTCCAACTCCGAACTGGTGAGCGCCGCCTGGGCTTCCGCCTCCACTTTCCGCGGATCCGATAGGCGGGGCGGCGCCAATGGTGCGCGGGTGCGCCTGGCTCCCCAGGCCGTGTGGCCGGTCAACCAGCCCCAGCAGTTGCAGCGCGTGGTCGGCTACCTAGAAAGTGTTCAACAGTCTTTTAATGGCTCCCGGAGTGGGGGGATGCGGGTGTCGCTCGCAGACCTGATCGTGTTGGCCGGTGGCGTGGGTGTGGAGCAGGCCGCCGCCGCCGCAGGCCACCCCATCAGCATGCCCTTTACTCCTGGCCGAATGGACGCGAGCCAGGAGCAGACCGATGGGGCCTCCTTCGCGGTGATGGAGCCCCAGGCCGATGGCTTCCGCAACTGGCAAAAGGGACCGATGAGCGTTTCCGCAGAGCACCTGCTTGTCGACAGGGCCCAGTTGCTGGGGTTGAGTGCCCCGGAGATGACCGTGTTGGTCGGTGGCCTGCGGGTGTTGGGCGCAAACACCGATGGGGTCCGTCACGGTGTGTTCACCGAGCGGATCGGTGTGCTGAGCAATGACTTCTTCGTGAACCTGCTCGACATGGCGACCAGCTGGTCGCCGAGCGATGGGACCGGCGAACTGTTTGAGGGCAGCGACCGCGCAAGTGGCAGCAGGCGTTGGACTGCGACCAGGGCGGATCTGGTATTTGGCTCTAACTCCCAGTTGCGGGCCATTGCCGAGGTGTATGCCCAGAGCGACGGGGCCGCCAAGTTTGTGGCCGACTTCGTGGCGGCCTGGGTCAAGGTGATGGATGCGGATCGTTTTGATCTGGGAGTTGATTAATTGGGCTGGCATCTCGCCTGTTAGGCGGCCAAACCCATCCTGGCGGGCAGCCCGCTGCCCTTCTAAAGTTGAAGTAAGAGCTGCTTTCACTGCGTTTGCCCCACCCTGGGCCTGCCGCAGACCAGATTGCCGCGACTCTCTTTAACCCCAGGCGGAGACAGGACTTTGGCAACCCACGAAATCTTCATGCCGGCCCTCTCGTCGACGATGACCGAGGGCAAGATTGTGGAGTGGCTCAAAAAACCTGGCGAGAAGGTTGAGCGCGGTGAATCCGTGCTGGTGGTCGAGTCGGATAAGGCGGATATGGATGTGGAGTCGTTTAACGAGGGTTACCTGGCGGCGGTGTTGATGCCCGCCGGTGGCACTGCGCCCGTGGGCGAAACGATTGCCTTGATCGTGGAAACCGAGTCTGAAATTGCCGAGGTGGCGGCCAATGCGCCTGCCGTTCCAGCTGCGCCGGCTGCCGCTCCTGCAGCAGCACCAGCAGCCATCCCAGCCCCTGCTGCTGTCCCCACGGCAGAGGCCGTTTCTACGCCTGCGGCAACGCCCGTGATCCCAGTGGCCCCACCAGCTCCTGTGCTGGCGGTCGCTTCCAGTGCCAGTGGTCGGCTGGTGGCATCCCCCCGGGCTAAGAAACTCGCCAGCCAGCTCGGTGTGGCGCTGGAGGCGCTGCGCGGCAGTGGACCCCATGGTCGGATCCAGGCCGAGGATGTGCTCAAGGCCACCGGCCAGCCGATCACCGTTCCCAGGGTGGCTGAGGGCAGCGGTCCAGCCGTCAGCGCGGCTGGTGTTAACGGCTCCGCCGGTGGCAATGGCTCCGCTGGTGGCAATGGCTCCGCAGCGCCGGCCCCTGCAGGTGAGGCCTTTGGGGCCCCCGGTGACAGCGTGGCCTTCAACACCCTCCAAAACGCGGTCAACCGCAACATGGTGGCCAGCTTGGCCGTGCCCTGTTTCCACGTGGGTTACACCATCACGACCGACAAGCTGGATGCTTTCTATAAACAAGTGAAAAGCAAGGGGGTAACCATGACGGCCCTGTTGGCAAAGGCCGTGGGTGTCACCCTGGCTCGCCATCCCCAGGTCAATTGTGCAATTTCCGCCGATGGATCTGCCATGTCTTATCCCACGGCTGTAAACGTGGCAGTGGCTGTGGCCATGGAGGATGGGGGCCTAATTACGCCAGTGCTTGCCAACGCCGACAAAACCGATATCTATTCGATGGCGCGTAATTGGGCTGATTTGGTGGCCCGGGCCCGCTCCAAGCAGCTGCAACCCGAGGAATACAGCACCGGCACCTTCACCCTTTCCAACCTCGGCATGTTTGGTGTTGATCGCTTCGACGCGATCCTTCCCCCGGGTACCGGTGCCATCCTCGCGGTGGCGGCCTCTCGTCCGGCAGTGGTGGCCGGCAAGGATGGCTCCATTTCCGTTAAGCGCCAAATGCAGGTAAACCTCACCGCTGACCACCGGGTGATCTATGGGGCCCAAGGGGCTGCTTTCCTCAAGGACCTGGCCCAACTGATCGAGACCAATCCCGAAAGCCTGGCAATCTGAGCCTCGGCAAGGGTCAATGTGATTTGATGGGCGGTAGATATTTACGCGTTAAATTCGGCTGAATGAAGAATTCATTGCAGGTCCGACTACTCGGTAAGCCAATTCCGCGGGCCGCGACCGAATCCAAGACCCTGCCAAGTTTTCAGGCGCTGCCGATTTTGTCTTCGGATGCGCTCTCCTCCGTGGCCTATGCCACGGAGGCAGCCCTTGGGGTATTGATTCTGGCGGGCAGCCAGAGGTTGTCATTGTCATTGCCAATTACCCTGGCAATTGTTCTATTAATCGCCATTGTGGTGATGTCCTATAGGCAGACGATTGCTGCCTATCCCCAAGGAGGCGGAGCCTATATTGTTGGTCGTGAAAATTTAGGTGTGCTGGCAAGTCTGGTGGCGGCTGCCAGCCTATTAATTGATTATGTGCTCACCTCTGCTGTCAGTTTGATGGCGGGAACCCAGGCCCTTTCTTCCCTGGTGCCTGGCCTGTTGCCCTGGGAAGTGCCAATTGCCTTGCTGCTTCTTGTATTGGTGGGTTGGGCAAACCTGCGGGGAGCGGGGGATACGGGCCGCCTGTTTGCTTTGCCCACCTATGCCTTTGTTGTAATGGTGGCCTTGCTTGGCGTGGCAGGTTTCCATGATTTGGTTACCAGCCATGGTTGGACCCCCGATCCACCACCCTTGCTCAGAGCGGTGGAGCCCCTGGGTCTGTTTTTGATTTTGAGGGCTTTTAGTTCGGGTTGTTCGGCCATGACCGGCATTGAGGCGATTGCCAATGGGGTGCAACTCTTTCGCGACCCGGCGGCAAAGCGGGCCAGGGCAACACTCTTGGTAATGGGCTTGCTTTTGGCCAGCATGTTTTTGGTGGTGAGTGGTTTGGGGTTCATGTATGGAATTGCCCCCAATCCGGATGTCACCGTGATGGCCCAGATCGGCATGCGCCTATTTGGAGCTAAAAGTGCCTTGTTTGTGCTGTTGCAGGTGACGACCCTGCTGATACTTATGTTGGCGGCAAATACGGCATTCGCTGATTTTCCCAGGCTTTCAGCCCTGCTGGCCCGGGACAACTTCTTGCCGCGTCAGATGGGCTGGGTTGGGGATCGTCTGGTTTTTCAAAATGGTATTTTTGCACTTCTAGTTGTAACTGGATTTATCATCCTTGTATGCCAGGGTAATACTACTATTGCCGTTAATCTTTACGCCATTGGTGTGTTTTTAGCCTTCACCATTTCCCAGGGCGGCATGGTGGTGCACTGGTGGCGTAAGCGTGGTCAGAGCTGGTTGGCGCGGGCCCTAATGAATGGTGTTGGTGCAATCAGCACCCTATTGGTGCTGATTGTGATTGTGATCAGCAAATTTGGGGAAGGTGCCTGGACCGTGGTTGTGGCGATACCGCTTTTGGTGATGGCGCTGGTAAATATTCGTGCCCGCTATCGCAAGGTTTATCAAGAAATAGGTATTGCGCCCGGGGATGTGTGTGCAATCAATGTGCCAGTTCGGGATTTAAAAATTGGCAATATAAGTGTGGTTTGGATTGCCGCTTGGACTAAGCCCACGGTGCAGGCATTGAGATATGCAGCCACCGTTTCAGATCGGGTGATTGGCGTCTGGGTGCAGCCAGATGGGGAGAGCGAGGAGCCTTTGTTGGCAGCTTGGCGCTCAAGTGTTGGCAGCGATCCCAACCTGGAGTTGCAAATCCTTGAAAGTCCATACTCATCCTTGATAAATCCATTTGCCGATTACGTCGATGGCCTCTCGAAGCTTTGGGGTGATACCACTATCACCATTGTCATGCCCTTAGCGATACCTCGCTATCGATTTGATTCTTTGCTGCTCAATCAGAGGGGTATTAATTTGCGCCAAGCCCTGGCCGAGCACCAGCAATTGGTATTTACCTTGGTCCGTTTCTATCTACCTGCTTGATGCTTGATCCAGCTGATCTAAAACTCTCCAGTTATAACTTTTATCTGCCTGAGGAGCGCATCGCCCAGCTGCCGGCGGAGCCCCGCCATGGGGCCCGATTGCTCTTGGTGGACCCAGGGGAGGGCGCCCGCCACCGAACCGTGTGGGACCTGGCAGACGAGCTGCGCCCAGGTGATCTGCTCGTGGTTAACGACACCAGGGTTTTGCAGGCCCGCCTTTTGGCGCGGCGGGCCACTGGCGGTGCGGTCGAAATTCTGGTGCTGGAGCCCGTGGGTGACGGGCGCTGGCTTTGTTTGGCCAAGCCCGCCAAAAAACTTAAGCCAGGGGATGCATTGAGTGTGGAGGCCAGCGGCGAGCCAGCCCTGGAACTATTGGTTGTGGGCTTCGATCAGAAAACAGGTGGCCGCATCCTGCAATTCCCCGCGAACTGCGCAGATGCGGCGGCGTTGGAACCATTGCTTGTGCGCTATGGCTCAGTGCCATTGCCGCCCTACATCCACCAGCACAGTGACCGGGATCAGGAGCGCTATCAAACCCGCTATGCGACAACCCCGGGAGCAGTGGCAGCACCTACGGCAGGTCTTCATCTCAGCGATGCCCTATTGGAGCGATTGGAGGCTCGGGGTGTGGAGCTGGGCCGTATCACACTGCACGTGGGCCTTGGCACCTTCCGGCCCCTCGAACATGAGGATCTCAGTGAACTCCAGTTGCACCAGGAATGGGTGGAGGTGAAGCCTGAGTTTGTGGAAGCTGTGAAGGCTTGTAGGCAGCGGGGTGGGCGGGTGATTGCGGTGGGTACCACCAGCGTGCGCAGCCTGGAGGCCGTGGCAGCACTTAATGGGGGCCAGCTCCAACCCCACCAGGGACCGGTGAATCTGGTGATCCAGCCGGGCTATCGCTTTGCCGTGGTGCAGGGGCTACTAACCAACTTCCACCTGCCGAAAAGTTCGCTGTTGTTGCTGGTCAGTGCCCTAATTGGCCGCGAGAGGCTGCTCAATCTCTATGCCGAAGCAATTGGGCAGCGCTATCGCTTTTTCTCCTATGGCGATGCCATGTGGATCCCGCCGGAGGCGGTGCTTAGTTCAGCAGCGCCAAGCCAGTGAACCCACGGAAAGCGGGATCGCTGCTTACCAATGTGAGTTCTCTTCCCATCGCTTGGGCGGCAAGTAATCGATCAAAGGGGTCTCTGTGCTCTACCTCAAGTAACCCAGCCTGACGAGCGATCCTCCCCTCAATCGGTATCTCAGTGGCGGCTAGGGAATTCAGCACCTGAGGGTAGTTGTGAACTACGGAAGCGGCGTGGGTTAATTTCCCAAGTCGCCATTTGGTTGCGATCTCCCAAGCACTGGCGGCACTCACGAACAAATCGTTGGCACTGTCTTCCAAGGCATCGCGCGCTTTGATTGACAAGAGATGGGGCTCTAGTGCAGCCCACAGCAGCACATGGGTGTCCAACAGAAGCCTCATGCTTGCCAGCCCTTCAGCTCTTCGTCTGGCAGGGGTTCAAAAAAACTTTGGTCGACATGGCCTTGCATGAACCCCAGCTGGCGCTTGGGCTTTGGATCTAGAGGTACGAGCTGGGCGATTGGTTTGCCATGGCGAGCCAGCACGATTCGATCGCCTGCTGCCACCCGAGCGAGCAAAGCCGAGAGGTGGGTCTTGGCCTGCTGAACATTGATGATCTGAGTCATCGAAAAAACAGACCAGAATTATCTGGTCAGATTAACCCAGCTTTCTGGCCCTTGGCTTTGGGGTGTTTAGTAAAAAGCCCCCGCCTGATCCGGGCGGGGGCTAGGAGTCAGGCGGCAGCCAGATTTGCTGCCACAAAGTCCCAGTTGACTAGCTTCTCAAGGAAGGTGGTCATGTAGTCGGGGCGGCGGTTCTGGTAGTCGAGGTAGTAAGCGTGCTCCCAGACATCCATGGTCAGCAGGGCAGTTTGACCGTGGGCCAGGGGCAGGTCGGCGTTGGCGGTTTTGGTGACCTTGAGGGTGCCGCCATCGAGCACCAACCAGGCCCAACCGCTGCCGAACTGGGTGGCACCGGCGGTTTTGAACTGCTCCACGAAGGCTTCGTAGCTGCCGAAGTCAGCGGTGATCTTCTCGGCCAGTGCGCCAGTGGGTTGGCCACCACCACCGGGCTTCATGCACTGCCAGTAGAAGCTGTGGTTCCAAACCTGGGCGGCGTTGTTGAACACACCGGCCTTGCCAGCATCACCGGCAACTGCCTTGACGGTGTCTTCGAGGCTTTTGCTTTCCAGGTCTGAGCCCGCCACCAGATTGTTGAGGTTGGTGACGTAGCCAGCGTGGTGCTTGCCGTGGTGAAACTCCAGGGTGGAGCGGGAAATATGGGGCTCGAGCTCATCGAGGCCGTAGGGCAGCGCGGGCAGCGTGTGGGCCATGGGTTCAAGTAGAGCGTTTTGCCGTGGGCAAATCTTACCGATGGCTTTTCGCTGCCCTGGCTGGGGGCAGATCGGTTAACCGCCCACTTTCAGTAATTCCACCTCAAAAATCAAGGTGGCGTTTGGCGGAATTACGCCGCCAGCACCGCGCTCGCCGTAGGCCAGATCCGGGGGAATTACCAATTTGCGCTTGCCGCCAACTTTCATCCCGGCCACGCCTTCATCCCATCCACGAATCACCCGGCCGCCGCCAAGGGGAAAGGAGAAGGGGCCCCGGCCATAGCTGCTGTCGAACTCCTTGCCGTTCTCGAGGGTGCCGCGGTAGTTGACGCTCACGGTTTGGCCGTTTACGGCCTCTGTCCCTTCACCTACTACTAAATCGGTGATGCTGAGGCCGCTGGGGGTGATGCGGGCCTTGGGGGAGGAGATGTCGCCGCCCAGGTCACTGGCTTGGGCGATGTCGGTTGCCATGGCAAAAAGGGTGGGGTTGGGATCTTCCGGATCGACTTCTAAACGGTTATTGATCGCGGGTGCGGCCACGGCATTCATGAAGCCGCTGGTTGTCTCTGCAGCGGGATTGGCCGCTGCCACGATGGTCGGGTTGACCAATTGACTCACCAGGGCCAGCAGCAGGCAGGCCACACACACGGCTGAGCTGATCAGGATGTCGCGCATGGCGAAGTGGCGAAATCGCGCCGGAAGATTGGCTGATTCTGCCTACCTGGCGCCCCTAGGCTCGCCGGCCATGGGCGGTGTTTCGGCTGGGTTAGTTGCTGGAGCGCTGGCGGGGCTGGCCCTGCCGCCGTTGGGTTTGCCTCCTCTGTTGTGGCTGGCCCTGGTGCCCCTTTGGTCATTTGCCGCTGCAGAGGGCGGCCAGCGGCGCCCAGCCATTGGTGCCGCTGCCATCTGGGGGGGGCTGGCGGTGCTGGTGAGCCACCGCTGGCTACTGGCCCTCCATCCCCTCGATTGGATTGGGGTTCCCATGGCCTTGAGCCTGCCGCTCTGTTGGTTGCTCTTGCTCTTCTGCGCGGCAGCTGGGGCGCTGCTGGTGGCTACCTGGGTTGCCCTGGCCCAGCGCCTGAATGGGGCTCGGCCCAGCACTGCCCTGCTGTTGTCTGGCCTCTGGGGGCTGGTGGAGGTGGCCCTGGCCAAGGGGCCCCTGTTTTGGATCGGCCTGGGCGGGGCGGCCCTGCCGGGCGACCGGGCCCTGGCGGGGTTGGCCAGTTGGGGGGGGGCTGGCCTGTTGGCGGCCGTGCAGTTGGCCATTGGCTGGTGCCTTTGGCAGCTTTGGCGGGCGGGCCCCGGCGGACGGCGCAAATGGGCCTCGATCAGCGCCCTGGTTGTGCTGGTCGCCCATGGACTAGGCGCCTGGGCCCTGGCGGCAATTCCCCTGGTGGGCTCAGCCACAGAAGAGGTGTTGGTGGTGCAGCCAGCAATCCCCACCCGCCAGAAGTTTCAAGCCGCCGAGCAGGCGCTGTTGGATAGGCGCCTGGCCCTGGGCCTCGAGGAGGGCCGGCGCCTGGGGGTGGTTGCGGTGCTTTTGCCGGAGGGGGCCATGGGGGTAGATCCCCTGTTGGCTGAGCCGGCACCGGTGCAGCTGATCAGCGGGGGGTTCCGCTGGCAGGAAAGGGGCAGGCAATGGGAGCAGCGCAGCAGCTTGCTGCGTTTTGAGCCAGGCGAGAGCAGGGCCGGCGCGGCCCTTGATAAACACCGTCTGGTGCCCTTGGGGGAATGGGTGCCCCTGGGCGGATTGCTGCGCTGGAGTGGCCTTTCGGCCGTCGGCGGCCTCGAACCAGGGGAGCCTTCGCGCTTGCTGCCCAGACCCCAGGGGGCAATTGGGGCGGCCATTTGCTACGAGCTATCCGATGGCTCGGCCCTGGCTGCAGCCACCAGGGAAGGGGCGCGCTGGTTGCTGGTGAGCGCCAACCTCGATCCCTATCCGCCCTTGCTGCAGGCCCAATTTGAGGCCCTGGCCCAGTTGCGGGCAATCGAAACCGGCCGGGCCCTGGTGAGTGTTGCCAACACCGGCCCCAGTGGCCTGATCAATGCCCGGGGCTTGGTGGTGACGAGGTTGCCGGTAAATGGGGCGGCCACCTCCCTGCTGAAGGTGCCCCAGCTCAGCGCCCTTACCCCCTACGACCGCTGGGGTGAAATGCCCCTGCTGGCCCTAACCCTGCTGGCGGGTCTGTGGAGGGTAAATCGGACCGGAGTGGCAAGAGGGGATCGCCCTAGGGGAGAGCCCTAGGGGCCCTTGGTGATTGCCAGATGGCAATTATTTTGTTGGTTATTACTCTTCGTCTGAACCACCCAAGGGGGTCAGCTTGATCTCGTTGCGGTTGAGCTTGATTTCGAACTGGTCACCTGGCTTGTAGCCCAGCTCTTCCATGTAGGCCATGCCAACCATCAAGTTGCCATTGAAGTGCACCTTGGCGGTATAGCTAAGGCTGCGGCCGCCTTTGCCCTTGCCGCGCTGATCGCCGAGGTTCAGGCCTTTTGCATCGAGGAGGGCTTCATAGAAGGCGGTGAAATTAAGCCTTTCGCTGCCGTCTTTTTTGGTGCTGACGTATCCGCAACTGCGAACCATGTCGGATTTGGAAGATTCGCCCAGCTCTCTTACTTTTGCTACAAGTTCAGCTCCGGTCAGCGCCATGCAGAAATTGCATAAGTTATGAAAAGGTTAACCCAAGGCTCAGGCACCCGAGAAGCATGATGAAATTGTCGATCACCCTCTGTTACTGCCGCCCCGGGCGATGGGCATACAGGAATAGAGGGTGATATCGAGGGTAAAATTTGAATGGAGCCAAGCGGATTCGAACCGCTGACCCCCTGCATGCCATGCAGGTGCTCTACCAGCTGAGCTATGGCCCCATAGTTACGTTTGGCGGGATGAACGCTGGTCGTTCTGCCTTGGCCCGAGGGCCTTGCCTGGCGTTAGCAGAGCTTACAACGCCAGGTCACACCTGGCGCCAGACGGCCACCAGTTTCCCCTGAACGGCCACCTGTTCTGCCGGGACCACGATCGGTTCGTAGGCCGGGTTGGCGGCCTCGAGATGTACCTCGCTGCCCTTGCGATGGAAGTGTTTGAGGGTGGTGCCACTGCCCGGCACAAGGGCGCTCACGATCGTTCCCGCCTTGATCCGGCTTGGGTCGGTTACGGGCTCCATCAGCACCACATCACCGTCGGCAATGTGGGCATCCACCATCGAGTCTCCGTTCACGGTTAGGGCGAACAGGCCCCTTGTTTCCAGCACGGGGGCGAGGTCGAGCCGCTCGCTTACGTCGTCGAAGGTGTCGATTAGGCCCCCTGCGGCCACCGAGCCCAGCACGGGGATGCCGCCCGTCAGGCCGCCAAGAAGCTGCAGGGTCCGGGCCTGGCCCTCTTGCCAGGTAATCCAGCCCTTCTGTTGGAGGTGGCGCAGGCGGCTCTGGATCGGGGCCGGTGAGCGCAGGCCCATGGCCTCCATCATCTGGCGGATGGAGGGGCTGTGGCGGTTGTTGCCGATGTAGTCGCTCAACCAGTCGTAGAGCTCCTGCTGGGCCGAGGTGAGGGCTTCTTGGTCGGGGTGACGCACGGCGGGGGATTGGCTCAGGGAAGGGGGCAGCGCGAATGGACGCGCGGGGCCTAGCTAATACAGATGTACCGCCTTCCGGGCGTTTTGTCTAGCTTTTGGTCCCGATCTGCCAGCTGCCCTGTTAGTTGGCCAGTAGGGCGGCGAGCAGGGCCTGTTGGGCGTGCAGGCGGTTTTCGGCCTGGTCGAACACCCTGCTGCTGGAGCCTTCCATGGCGCCTGCGCTGATTTCTTCGCCCCTGTGGGCAGGCAGGCAGTGGAGCACGATCGCCCGGCCATCGGCTTCTGCCACCAGGTCTTCACTGAGGCACCAGCCCGCGAAGGCCTCTTCCCTGGTCGACTGTTCCTGTTCCTGGCCCATGGAGGCCCAGACGTCGGTGTAGAGGCCATGGGCGCCCCGCACCGTGGCGACGGGGTCGTGCAGCACCTCTATCTGGCAATGGCCTGCCGCCAGCTTGCGGGCCTGCTCCAGCACCGCTGCACTTGGTTCAAAACCCCTGGGGCAGCCAATCCGCACGTTCACCCCCAGCAGGGCACCGCAGAGCATGAGGGAATGGGCCACGTTGTTGCCATCGCCCACGTAGGCCATGGTCAGGCCTGGCAGGTCGTTGAAGGCTTCCTGCAGGGTGAGGTAATCGGCCAGGGCCTGGCAGGGATGCTCCAGGTCGGTGAGGGCATTGATTACGGGAATGGAGGCCCAATGGGCATATTCGGCCAGCTCCTCCTGGGCGAAGGTGCGAATTGCCAGCGCATCCACGTAGCGGCTCAATACCCGGGCGGTGTCGGCCACCGGTTCGCCCCTACCCACCTGGCTTACCTGGGGATTGAGATCAATGGTTTGCCCGCCTAGGCGGGCCATTGCCACCGTGAAGCTGACCCGGGTGCGGGTGGAGGCCTTGCTGAAGATCAGGCCGAGACAGCGGCCACCAAGGTGGATGGTTGTGCGCTCCGCCTTGAGGTCGGCGGCGAGCCGCAGCAGCTGCCTGGTCTGATCAGCGGTGATGTCCGCCGAAGAGAGGAAGTCACTCCCCTGGAGTTCCGCCAAGGCGGGGTAGCCGCTGCTGGCAGCCATCGGCCTATGTCAAAGAACCCTTATCCGGGATTGGGGGCCCCGCCGTCAAGTGTTTTGGTTCAGGCGGGCACTGCTCCGGGCAGGATTGAGGAGGCGAGCAGGTCCTTGAGTTCATCTCCTTCGATCACCTCTTTCTCGAGGATTTTTTGGGAGATTGACTCGAGCAGGCCGCGGTTGTGGCGCAGGATGTCGAGGGCCCTGCCGTGGGCTGAATCCACCAGGCCGCGCACCTCCTTGTCGATTGCCTGGGCCGTGGCATCACTGACAACCCGGCGGGGATTGCCGCCGCCACCAAGGAAGCGGCTACCCCCCTGCTTGTCGTAGGCGAGGGGGCCGAGGGTTTCGCTCATGCCGAAGGTGCCAACCATTTGCTCGGCGATGTCGGTGGCCCGTTGCAGATCATTGGCGGCACCGGTTGTGACCTCACCAAAGACAATTTCCTCGGCGCTGCGGCCGCCCAGCAGGGTGGCGATCTGGCCCTCGAGGTCTTCCTTGGAATTGAGGAAGCGCTCTTCGGTGGGGAGCTGGAGGGTGTAGCCCAGGGCGCTCATGCCGCGGGGCACAATCGAAATCTTGGCAACCTTGCTGCCGCCTGGCATCAGGTGCCCGACGATGGCGTGCCCCACTTCATGGTAGGCCACCACCCTTTTCTCATCGTCCTGCAGGACCCGGCTCTTTTTCTCCAGGCCAGCCACCACCCGCTCGATAGCCTCATTGAGGTCGCCCTGTTCCACTTCGGTGCGGTAGGAGCGGGCGGCCAATAGGGCAGCTTCATTTACCAGGTTGGCCAGGTCAGCACCGGCAAAGCCACTGGTGGCCTGGGCAATTTTGTCGAGGTCAACGGCGCTGGAGAGCTTCACCTTTTTGGCGTAGATATCCAGGATCAATTTGCGGCCGGAAAGGTCTGGGCGATCGACCAGCACCTGGCGGTCGAAGCGGCCCGGGCGCAGTAGCGCCGCGTCGAGGGTTTCCGGTTGGTTGGTGGCCGCAAGCACGATCACCGGTTTGTCCTGGCCGGCGAAACCGTCCATTTCGGTGAGCAGTTGGTTGAGGGTCTGCTCACGTTCGTCGTTGCCGCCCACCACTCCCATTGAGCCGGAACGGCTCTTGCCGATCGCGTCAAGTTCGTCGATGAAGATGATGCAAGGGGCCTTTTTCTTGGCCTCTTCAAACAGGTCGCGCACCCGGGCTGCGCCAGCCCCCACGAATAGCTCGACGAATTCCGAGCCGGAAATAATGAAAAAGGCCACGCCCGCTTCACCGGCTACAGCCTTGGAGAGCAGGGTTTTGCCCGTGCCAGGGGGGCCCACCAGCAGCACACCCTTGGGGATGCGGGCGCCAATGGCGGCATAGCGCTCGGGCTTCTTCAGAAAATCGACGATCTCGGCCAGTTCGGCCTTTGCCTCATCCACGCCAGCCACGTCGGCGAAGGTGACCCTCGACTCCTCATCGGGCACGTAAACCTTGGCCTTGCTCTTGGTGAAGCTCAGGGCCCCCTGGGCACCGCCCATCTGGCGGCGGGCAAAGAACTGAAGCACCAGGATGAAGATCAGGGGGGGCACCACCCAGCTCAGGGCGGTGGTGATGAAGCTGGGACGCTTGGGCGGAGCGGCCGCAAATTCCACCCCATGGGCCTCGAGCCTCTGTGGCAGATCCATGTCGAAGATCGGCGTGGTGGCGAGAACGGATGGCGCCCCGTCTTCCACGGTGGTGAGTTCGTAGCGGATCTGGTCTTGGGTGATGAAGGCCCGTTTGACGTTGTTGCCGTTGACCTGGTCAATGAACAGGGAATAGGGCACCCGCGGCACCTGGGTCGCCGGATTTGGCAGGAAGTTGCTAACTAGCAGCAGCACGCCGAAGCCGATCAGGATGATGTTGATCAAGCCGAATCGCCGCGTGGGGCGGTTGTCGTCCTGGCGGATCGCCATTTTGCGGCTGCTCTTGGTGCGACCAAGCTAGGGCCGCTGCTCACCCCGCTGAATTGATTCCCGGTTGGGAGAACCGAACGCTGGTGGGCCTGGGCTAGACCTGGGACCAAATCGGCTATCGGAGGCCGCCAAACCATGAGCCTTGCGCAACTGGATGCCTTTTTGGCCCACGCCCGCAGCTGCCAGGAGTTGCAGCAAAGCCTGGCCGAACCCCTGGAATTGGAAGCCTTCTTGGCCCTGGCCCGCGGGGCGGGCTATCCCCTTGATGAGGCTGATGTAATCGCCGCGCAGCAGCGCCAGGAATCCAGCCTCAGCGATGGCGAGCTGCAGGCCCGGGCCGGGGTGGAAGCCCGCAAGCTGCGCAATTTCATTCAAGCTTGAGCTGCCAAAGCAGGTCTGGCCCGAGGCTTTGGGGCGGTTGGCTGCCCCAGCCCACCAGCTGATCCATGGCGGTATGGCCCAACTCCCCCAGGGGGGTTTGGGCTGGCAGACCCCCCAGCAACTTGGGGGCGATCACCGCCGCCAGCTCCTGGACGCAGCCCGCCGCCACGGCGGCCGTTGCCAGGCCAGGGCCGCATTCCCACAACACCTTGTTGCAGCCCCGCCCCGCCAGGGCCTCCAGCAGGGCCAGGGGGCCGCAGTTGGCCAGTTCGAGGCGCTCCAGCCGTTCTGATCCGGGCTTTTGGGCCAGCTGGTCAATGGCTTGCCGCCTAGCCGGGGTCGCCTCGGGCCCATGGACCACCAGGGTGGGAGCCAGGTCCGTTTGCCAAAGCTGGGCCTCGGCTGGCAGTTCGAGGCTGCGGCTCAGCACCACCCGCAGGGGCTCGGGGCTGCGCCTGCCGCGGGAGGTGAGCAGGGGGTTGTCGGCGCGCAGGGTGCCGCCGCCGACGATCACCGCATCGCATTGGGCCCGCAGCTGGTGAACCCAGGCTCGGGCCTGGGGGCCGCTGATCCATTGGCTGGCGCCATTGCTGAGGGCCGTGCGGCCATCCACACTCATCGCCCACTTCAGGATCGCCAGGGGCCGGCCATGGGCGAGGCGATGGCAGAAGGCCCGATTTAGTTGGAGGGCCTGGGCTTCGCCGATCCCCACGATCACCTCCAGGCCGGCCTGCTGCAGTTCGGCAATGCCGCCACCAGCCACCTGGGGGTTGGGGTCGGCCATTGCGATAACTACCCGCCGCAGTCCGGCTGCGATTACGGCCGCGCTGCAGGGGGGGGTGCGCCCCTGGTGGCAGCAGGGCTCGAGAGTTACCACCAGGGTGCCGCCCCGGGCCCGATCGCCCGCCTGGGCCAAGGCCCCCACCTCGGCATGGGGTTCACCGGCTTTGGCGTGGAAGCCTTCGCCCACCAGTTGGCCGGCGCCATCGAGCACCAGGGCTCCCACCATGGGGTTGGGGCTGGTGCGGCCGGCGCCCAGGGCGGCCAGTTGCAGGGCCCGCTCCATCCAGGGCAGCCAGGCGCTCATGCCTTGGCCTTGGCCAAGCTGCGCCATTCCTCCACCACAAAGGGCGGCACCGGCAGTTCCACGAACACCCCGTTTAGGGCCAGGCGCAGCGGGCGATCTTGCTTCAGGTCGGCCAGGAGGGGCGCCAGATCAAACTCCGCGGCGGCGGCTCGACCATCCCCCAGCAGCTGGGGATTGGCCAGGGTGACATCCTCTAAATCCCAGTGCTGGCGCCCACTTTTTACCCGTAGGGCCGTGGGGTGATCGAGCCGCACCTTGCCGGGATAGCCCACGATCCGCAGGATCAGGGGGCCGCCTGGGGGCCCTTCCCGGTAGGCCACCAGCTGCCAGCTCTGGTAGTCGAGGTCGCGCAGGCTCTCGATGCTGCGCACCACGGGGGGGGAATTGTTGTCGCTGTGGAGCTGGGCCTGGGCCGCCGGGGGCGCCAAAAGAAATAGGGCCGCCGGGGGCGCCAAAAGCAATAGGGCCAAAAGCAGGCTGGCCAGCAGGGCCTCGAGCCCCTTTTGAAGCAGCCTTTGAAACCGGTTCATGCCCTTTCGCTGGTAATTGCCGGCCGCTCGGCGCCGGGAATGGGCTGCCAATTGGTGTGGGTGGCCCACAGGGCCCAGATCGCCATCGCCCGCAGGTAATGGCAGGCCCGGAAGGTGTTCACCGCCGTAATCGCCTCTGGGGTGCGGAATTGCAGGCCACCGGCATACACCTGGTTGACCACAGCCAAGCAGATCGCCTCAGCGGTTTTGCCATCGCCCATCAGCCTGTAATAGGCGGCCAAGCCGAAGTTGATGCCTGTCCATACCTCCAGGGGGTGGGTGCCGTTGGGATCGAGGGGGGTGCCATCGCGGCGCAGGCCATTGGCGACCCCCAGCTGGCCGCCTTGGAAGCCGAGGAAGCAGGCCTCCTTGACCGCCTGGAGCGAGGAGCTGGCGCGCTCGTCGGCCACCACCGCCGGCAGGCCCAGCAGCCTGGCGTAGAAGTCGCCGCAGAGTTGGTCGGCCATCACCACGGGGGTGCCGCTCTCGGCATCGATCCGGTAGTACTCGCCATTCCAGAGCAGGGCATCGAAATTGCGGCGTGACTGGCCCAGCCAATCTCCAAATTCCCGCTGTTCGGAGGAGGTGTCGAGCCCGCTCTCGAGCTGCAACCGTTGGGCCATCGCCAGGGCCGCTTCCAGGGCCGCGATCCAGAGGGCGCCGCAGTAGGCACTGACGCCTTTAAGGGGCCAGTCGTCGAAGGTTTGGTCGGGGGCACCGCCGTTGTCGGGCAGGCCGTCGTTGTTGACATCAAAGCGCTTGAGATAGCGCAGGGCCTGCACGCAGGCGGGCCAGCAATCGGCCAAAAAGCGCTGATCATTGCCGTTGGGGGCCAGGCAGAAGGTGCGCCAAACCTGCAGCACGAAGTCGCTGGCCAGGTCTTTCCAGAGGTTGCAATCCTGGTAGGCGGTGTAGTTGGTGGCCTCAAACGGCAGCTCGTTGGGGGCGCCTAAATCGTGGGGTGTGGCACCTGCGACCTTGCGGGCGGCCTCGACCCGCCCCTTGCCCTGGGTGAAATACCAGCCAATGGGCCTGGGGGTGGCATCGGCGGCGGGAATGGCCCGGGCAAAGCTGCGCAGCACGGCCTTGTCGAGCTCGGGCCAGAGCTGCAGCAGGGCGAAGGAGCCGTAGAGCCGCACATCCAAGCTCTCGTACCAGGCGTAGTCCAGGCACTCGAGCACCCCGAATTGACCCACCGGGTCGAGGGGGCTGGAGGCGGTCCAGAGGCTGCCGCCACTGGCGAGGTCGTAGAGCTCATTGAAGAGGGCCATCCGCAGGGTTTCGGGCAGATCCGTGCGTTCCAGCACCGGCTTTTGCCAGGCCTCAATTTGGCTGTGCCAGTTGGGCCAATCCCGCAGGGCCTCGGCGGCGATCGCAGCGGCATTGGTGCCCTCAGTAGCACCTTCCGTGGCGCCGGCATTGCTTCCAAAAAAGTCGGTGTAGCGCCGCAGGGCCCGGGTGCCGGTGGCAAAGGCGGTGACCGGTAGGTCCCAGCTGATCACCACTGGAATTTCCAGGCTCTGGCCAGGGGCGAGTTGGCAGCGCAGCGCCATGGCGGCACTGGCCGGATCGGCGGCCCCACTCACCCGGGTGTCGTTGCCCTGGGGGATGGAGCCGTCCTGGGAGAATGGTCCCCAGATCTCACTGCCATCACCGCTGGGGTCCCAGCGGCTGCAGCGTTGGATTTCCAACCCGGCCTGGGGGCTGGTGGCGATGCACCACTGCCCCTGGCCCTCGGCGATCGGGCTGGAGCGCCCAGCTTCGAGCAAAATTCCCTGGAGATCGGACTGGTCCACCAGCCGCTGGCGTTGGCCCTGGGTGCTGCCAATCGCCGGGGCGTAGTTGTGCTCAGGGCTGCCGTCGTCGCGGAACTCGACCGCCGCGCTCGGGTCAGTGTTGGTGAACCAGCCTGAAATGTTGCGCCAACTCAGCAGTAAGGAGAGGTCAAGGGGCTTGTTGGTGGGGTTCTTTAGCCGCCAAACGAACACGGCGACCGGGTAGCTGGTGCGCTGGTAATCCCCGGGCAGGATTGGACTGAAGGCCTCGCAGCTCACTTCGGCGTCAAAGACCCCCGTGTAGTTGGTGCTGCTGAGGGGGTAGCGGGCCGCATAGGTGCCCGTGGATTGTTCAGGCTTACTGGCGGGATACCACTGCCAGGCGGCCAGGGGCTCGCCGCTTTCCGGCCGGCTGGCATCTTGATCCGGCTTGACCGCCAGGGCATGGGCCCGGCTGCTGCGGCCATTGCTTTCGAATAGGGCGAACTGGCAATCGGGGATCACCCCAAACCAGTGCTCACCGCCATCGAGGTGCCAGAGGTTGAAGTTGCCATCGGGCGCCCTGCCGATGCAGCCAGCCCCAAAGCCGCCGAGGGGCATGCCATGGCTGGGGCCGTCGTCGAGGTTGCTGGCGTAGCGCACCGTGTAGGGCTGCTCCCAGCCCAGGCCGATGGGGCGCTGCCAACTGGCGGCAGGGGCTTTCCAGCTGCTGGCGCCAGGTCGCAGGAAGTCAGGTCGCCGGGAGCCAATACCCCGCAAAAGCGATTTGAGGGCGGAAAGGCCGAAGCGCGCCATGGGGCCAAAAAAGATGCGCCCAGCTTGTCAGAGGTTGCTGGCTGTTTCCTGATCCACGAGGGCATCGAGGGTCACGGCGGTTCGCACCAGGGCGGAGTAGCGCTGCACCAGGCGGCGGTTGCGATCTAGCCAGCCGGCCGCATCGGTGCCGGCGGGAGCGAAGCCGTTGTCGTGGCCATCGAGCAATTCGAGCTCGCCCTTTTGGCCCAGCAGGGCCACCACCAATTCATGGATGCGCTGTCGGCGGTCGCTCATGGCGGCAACATGACCACACTTGCCCCATTCTGCTGGCGCTTTGACGATCCCCGATTCCGCCGGCTGCATCGACGTGGTGGGTTGCGATGCCTCGGGCTTGGCCAGCCTCAATCCAGAGCTGCGCAGCCTGGTGGAGAGGGCCCAGCTGGTGGCGGCCCCCAGCCGCCTGCTGGCCCAGGCCGAACTGGCCGGTGGCCCTGGGGCTGCCTGGATCAGCAGCGACCAACCCCAGCCGTTGATTGCGGCCCTGCAGCAGGCCCTGGCGGCGGGCCGGGCGGCGGTGGTGCTCGCCAGCGGCGATCCGCTTTGGTTTGGCATTGGTCGGGTGCTGCTGCAGACCTTTGGGGCGGACCAGCTGCGCTTCCATCCAGCCCCCAGCTCCCTGCAGCTGGCCTTTGCCCGCATCGGCCGCGCCTGGCAGGACGCCAGCTGGGTGAGCCTCCATGGCCGCGATCCCGAACCCCTGGCCCTGGCTTTGCAAGGTCGGCCGCCGGCCCTGGCGGTGCTCACCGACCCGGGCCGCGGCGGCGCCCAGGCGGTGCGCCAGATCCTGCGGGCTTCTGGCCTGGAGGCCGCCTATGGCTTCTGGCTATGCGAGCGCCTCGGCCATCCCCAGGAGCGGGTGCAGCGCCTTAGTGCTGCAGCACCGCTGCCCCAGCAGATTGACCCCCTGCACCTGGTGCTGTTGATCGCTGAAGCTCCAGCGGCCATCGAGCCGGCAGCTCTGCCCCTGTTTGGCCTCGACGACGGCCTCTGGCTGCAGCTGCCGGATCGGCCCGGGCTAATGACCAAACGGGAGGTGCGTATCCAGTTGTTGGCGGATCTGGCCCTGCCCGCCCAGGGGGTGCTCTGGGACATCGGGGCGGGGGTGGGCAGTATTGGCCTGGAGGCCCTGCGGCTGAGGCCGGAGCTGCAGCTTTGGGCCCTTGAATCCCGCGGCGGCTCCGCTGGCTTGATCGCTGCCAATGCCGGACGGCTGGGCGTCGAACCCGCCGGGATTAGGGAAGCCCGGGCGCCCGATGGCCTGGCGGACCTGCCGGATCCCGATCGGGTGGTGATCGGCGGCGGCGGTGAGGGGCGCTCGGCGATCCTGCTGGCGGTGCTGGAGCGCCTGCGGCCCAAGGGGGTGGTGGTGATCCCCCTGGCCACGGTGGAGGCCCTGGGCGAGCTGCGCTCCGTAATGGACGGGGCCGGGATGGAAGTGAAGGTGGCCCAACACCAGGCCTGGCGCGGGGCCCCCCTGGCCGGCGGCACGCGCCTGGCGCCCCTCAATCCCGTGTTCGTGTTGCGGGGGGAACGGGCCTAATCGTTACGGGGCTGCCGATGCCAATCCCCAGCTGCTGGCTGCGGCCGGCTGCCAGTTCAATCACCCCATCCACGGGTAGGTCGGGGCCATAGCTGCGGCATGGCAGGTGCATGCAGGGTGGCACCTTGGCTTCGATCGCCAGCACCTGGCCGTTGCGCACGAACAGGATGTCGAGGGGTTCGGGGGTGCGGTGCATCCAGAAGCGCTGGACGCCGGCCGGTTCAAAGCGAAACCACATGCCCCGCAGGGGCGAAAGGGGCGGACGCAGCTGCAGGCCCCAGGCATATTGCTGCGGAGTGTTGGGCACTTCGAGCTGGATGCAGGGGCCCTTGGCCAGGCACCACTGGGCCTCCACCGGCAAATATTGGGGCGGAGCAGCCCAGCTGGCCCCTGCCAAAATCGGTGCCAGGGCAAGGGCTGCCCTGATTATTTTTTTGGCGCTAGGGGGCATCGGTTGGCTCCAGGTGGGGCAGGCGCTCGCTGAGGCAGTAGCCCTGGCCCCGCACAGTGTGGATCAGGCGACGCTCGCCTCCGCCTTCCAGTTTTTGGCGCAGGTAGCGCACATAGACCTCAATCACGTTGCTGGAGGCGCCCTGCTGGTCTGCCCAAATCAGGCGCAGGATTTGCTCGCGGCTCACCACGGTGCCCTTGCGCTCCAGCAGCAGCAGTAGCAACTGGTATTCGCGGGCGGTGAGATTGACCGTGCGGCTGGCGCGTTTTACCTGGCGGGCGCTGGGGTTCACCACCAGATCCCCCACCTGCAGCAACTGGATCGGAATGCTCACTTGCTGGCTCAAGTTGAGGTGGAGCCGCAGGCGCATCAGTAGGTCGCTGGGCCCCAGGCAGGAAAGCCAAAAGTCGTCGGCGCCGGTGCTGAGGCAAAGGGAGCGGGCTTCGATGGTGTCTTGCTCCACATCCAGCAGCAGGGGCACCCTGCCCAATTGCTGGCGCAGCCAGGGGATCTGGCCTGCTTCAGCGGCGGAGATCAGCACCGCATCTGGAGCAATGGTTAGCTCTGGATGGCCGCCTGGGGGGTGCTCGCAGGTGAGATAGCCCGAGGCTTCCAGCCTCGGGGCAAGGCAGCTGGCCTCCTGGCCCAGCAGCAGGATCAGGGCCTCAGCCATTGCCGGGTTTGGCCACATGGGGCAGGCCCCAGCCCAATTTGTTGCGCAACACCTGGAAAAACTCGTGGTCGGCCAGCCGCACGAAGCGCACCGGCTGGTCACTGCGGCGGATCAGCACCCGATCTTCTGGCCAGATGTAACAACCGGCGCTGCCATCCACCACCATCATCAGCCGCTCCGGCGTGGCCGGAAAAACCGTCACCGGTTCGCTGTCGCTAAAGACCAAGGCCCTAGAGGCCAGCGAGTGGGGCGCAATTGGCGTTAGCTGCAGCACCGGGCAGTCGGGACTGATCACCGGACCGCCGGCGCTGAGGGCATAGGCGGTGGAACCGGTGGGGGTGGAGAGGATCACGCCATCGGCGGCGATATCCACGGGCACGTGGCGGCCGATGGCAATTTCGAAATGGCACATGCTCGTGAGGGGCTCGCGGTGCAGGGCCATCTCGTTGAGGCAGAGCACCTCCCAGCGCCTCTGGTCGCCGCGCATCACGCTGACGATCAACATCGTTCGCTCTTCCACGCTCCACTCGCCACTGAGCACCTGGTCGAGGGCCTGGTCGAGTTCGTTGAGGTAGGCCTCGGCCAAAAAACCAAGGTGGCCGGTGTTGATCGTCAGGATCGGCACCCCAATCGGTGCGGTTTGGCGGGCCGCCGAAAGCACTGTGCCATCCCCTCCCAGCACCACCGCCAGGGCCATCTCGCCATCAAAGCTGGCGGGCACACATCCGGCGTGGCCGCGGGTGCGCAGGTGTTGGTCGGGGTTGGCGAAACCGACCATGCCGCCGGCGCTGCTGACCCGCGCCACCCCATAGCCCGCCTTGGTGAAGCGGGCCTCAATGGCATCCGCAGTGGCCATGGCCACGTCCTTGCCGTCATTAACGATCAGACCAACCCGGGGCACCGCTCGGGTGGCGAAGGTTGCCTGAGTTTATGGGCGCTGCCGGCTTTTCCTACTCAGAACTGCTCGAGGAAGCGCAGATCGCTGGTGTAGAGCCTGCGGATGTCGTCGATGCCGTGGCGCACCATGCAGAACCGCTCCACCCCCAGGCCGGCGGCAAAGCCGCTCCAGCGCTCCGGATCCAGGCCCATGCCGCTGAGCACGGCCGGGTCGACCATCCCACAGCCCATCACCTCCAGCCAGCGGCCGCGCCACTGCACATCCACCTCGGCCGATGGTTCGGTGAAGGGGAAGTAGCTGGCGCGAAAGCGCACCGGTAGGTCGCCAAAGAACTGCTGCAGGAAGGCCGTTACCGTGCCGCGCAGGTGGGTGAAATCGAGGCCCTCATCAATGGCCAGCACCTCCACCTGGTGAAACACCGGCGAGTGGGTGGCATCCACCGCATCGCGCCGGTAAACCCGGCCCGGTGCAATCACCCGCACCGGCGGGGGGTTGTTTTCGAGATAGCGAATCTGCACCGGTGAGGTGTGGGTGCGCAGCAGGCGGCCGTCACCTAGGTAAAAGGTGTCCTGCATGTCCCGGGCTGGATGGTGCTCGGGGATGTTGAGGGCGGTGAAGTTGTAGTAGTCGGTCTCGATCTCAGGGCCCTCCGAGACCCGGTAACCCAGGCCGGCAAAGATGTCGACAATCTCTTCTGTGGTACTGATCAGGGGGTGGCGGTGGCCGGCGGGGATGTAGCTGCTTGGGGCAGTTACATCAAGGGTTTCGGTGGCAATGCGCTCGGCCATGGCGGCCCCCTTTAATCCGCCCAGGCGCTCAGCTAGCAGGCCCTGCACCTGCTCCTTGAGCACGTTGGCGCGCTGCCCCACCAGGGGTCTCTCCTCGCCCGGCAATTTGCCCATGGCGCCGAGTACGCCCGAAAGCTTCCCCTTTTTGCCAAGCAGGCCCACCCTGAGCTCCTCCAGGTCGGCCGGGGTGGCTGCGGCGGCAATCGCTTGGGCCGCCTCCGCTTCCAACGACTCCAGTTGGGCGGTGAGCTGCTGCAGGGACACGGTGGCGCTCACGGCAGGGGCGAAAGGATCTGAGACTGTAAGGAGGCGACCCGGCAATCACGCCTTTCCCCCATGGCACCGCTCAAGATCCTGATCAGCAACGACGACGGGGTCTTTGCCGAGGGCATTCGCACCCTGGCTAATGCGGCCGTGGCCCGCGGCCACCAGGTGAGTGTGGTCTGCCCGGATCAGGAGCGCTCGGCCACCGGCCATGGCCTCACCCTCCACACCCCGATCAGGGCGGAGCGGGCCGATGAATTATTTGACGATGGGGTGCGGGCCTGGGCCTGCAGCGGCACCCCCAGCGATTGCGTCAAATTGGCCTTGTTCAGCCTGCTGGATGAGTGGCCCGATTTAGTGCTCTCCGGCATCAACCATGGCCCCAACCTCGGCACCGACGTGCTCTATTCCGGCACCGTTTCGGCGGCGATGGAGGGCACGATCGAGGGGCTAAACGCCCTGGCTGTCAGTAGCGCCGATTTCCAGTGGCGCCAGTTCGCTCCGGCGGCCCAGATGGCCCTGGATGTGGCAGAGCAGATGCTGCAACGGGGCTGGCCCGAGGGAATGTTGCTCAACCTCAACGTGCCGCCGAGGCCCCTGGAGGCGATTGGGCCCCTGCGCTGGTGTCGCAATGCGGTGCGCCGCTACACCGATCAATTCGATCAGCGGGTTGATCCCCGGGGCCGCACCTACTACTGGCTGGCCGGCGAGGTGGCCAACGATTTGGATGCCGTGGTTTCAGGGCCCGGCGATTGGCCGACCGATGTGGCCCATGTCCATGCCGGCGGTGCCTCGCTCACCCCCCTGCAACCGGATATTTTCTGGCGGGGCGCCAGCTCCGACCTACCTGAGTTGGGCGGCATCCACGGCTAGGAGGGCCGGTAGATCCTCTGCAGCAGCCAGAGGCTGATCACCAGGCCAAGCAGGTGGGCAAACAGCACCTGGGTGTTGCCCAGTACGGAAAACATCTCAATCGAGGTGATCGGCAGCCCCACCACTGAGCCCCGGCCACCGGCGGCGCCCTGGATTTGGGCCCCAAAGAAACCTGGCACCTGTTGGGAGGCCTGCACAAAGAGGCTGCCGGCCAAGGACTGATAGCCCACCACCGCAAGGGTGAGGCCCACCAGGTCGGCGATTAGGCCCCGCTTGATCAGGCGGGCCGTTTCACCCTTGCTGGGCCGGGCGGCGCTATCTAAGGCGCGGCCGCATTTGATCATCAGCCAGCCCTGCCAGAGGCACCACAGCAGCACGAAGAAAGACAGGGTCGTCAGGGAAATGCCCGGGCCCAGGCCCAGGGCCCTGGAGGAATTGGCGGCCATGCGTCCGCCGATGTTGTTGAACACGAGCACCCCCACCACCACTACGGACAGCACCACCTGGATCCAGAACCGAATCCAGCCCATCCGCCGCAGCGCCGCGGAGATCAGCTGGAGGTCGAGACGGTCGGCCATCGCGGTGCAGTCGGTTGCCCCCAAAGTTGCCATGGGAGAATCGTTTTAGCCCGCATTGCCTTTGGGTTCCGTAGCGTTGATACCCCTGCGATCACCCCAGGACGCTGACCGTCCCACAGCGATTGCCCTGGGCAGTTTTGATGGCTTGCACCATGGGCACCGGCGAGTAATTGCCGCGGTGACTGGCTCAGAACCCGCCCTAGGCCCAGTGCCAACGGTTGTCAGCTTCTGGCCCCACCCCAGGGAGGTGCTGCACGGTGAGGCACGCCTGCGCCTCGATTTGCCCTCGGAAAAGTTGGCCTTGCTCGAGCCCCTCGGGATTCGCCAGCTGGTGCTTGTGCCCTTTGATCGGGCCCTGGCCGTCTTGACGCCAGAGGCTTTTGTGGAGCAGGTGTTGGTGGCCCAGCTGGCGGCCCAAAGCATTGCCGTAGGAGAAAACTTCCGCTTTGGCTCCGGCCGCAGCGGCGATGCCCAAACCCTCAAAACCCTGGGCGAGCGCCATGGCATGGCAGTGCAGGTGCTGCCGATGTTGTGGGATGGCCCCGAGCGGGTGAGTAGTAGCCGGATTCGCCGGGCCCTGGCCGCCGGGGATGTGGCGGAGGCGCGGCGCCTGCTGGAGCGCCCCTATCGCTTTAGTGGCCGGGTGGTGCGCGGCCGCGGCCTGGGCCGGGAGCTGGGCTGGCCCACCGCCAACCTGCAGGTGGATGGCCGCAAGTTTCTGCCTAAGGAAGGGGTCTATGCGGCCCTGGCGGCGGTGGGGGATGGCCCCACCTGTGCGGCGGTGATGAACCTGGGCCCCCAGCCGACCGTTGATCCGATGGCCCCCTCAGCCGTGGAGGTGCATCTACTCGACCAGGGCGAGGAGTTGGTTGGGGTGGAGCTGGTCGGGCGGGAGTTGACGGTGGAACCCCTGGCCTGGCTGCGTACCCAGATGAAGTTTGAGAGTTTTGAGGCCCTCAGCACCCAAATTGCGGCTGATGCGGCCCAGGCCCTGCAGTTGGGCCAGGCGGAGCTGGCCGCTATGGGCTCGGGTAGGCATGGGTGAGACCCCAGCCGATGAAGGTGGCGATGCCGCCCAGCAGCAGAATCCCTGAAATCAAGACCAACATCGGGCTGCCCTGGTCCATAGCTACAGCCCTTGTGCACTGGACCAACCCTAAACAGCTTGCGCCGTTTCGCCATGTCGCTTTCCACACCACCTGATCCTGGGCTCCTTGCGGTGCAGCGGTTGCTGGACGCCAACCTGGATCGGGCCCGAGAGGGGCTGAGGGTTCTGGAGGATTGGGCCCGCTTTGGCCTGGATCGGGCCGATCTGGTGGCCCGCAGTAAGGACATGCGCCAAAGGCTTGGCCGCCTGCACCGAGACGAATACAAATTTGCCCGCCATAGCGCCACCGATCCGGCCGCTGGCATGGCCCATCCCGCCCAGGCTGAGCGCCAGGCCCCAAGCCAGGTGGTGGGCGCCAATGCCGGCAGGGTGCACGAGGCCCTGCGGGTGCTGGAGGAATTTGGCCGCAGCCTGGATGGCGAGCTTGCCTCTGAGGCTTCCCTGTTGCGCTACGCCCTCTACGACCTGGAGGTGGACCTTTTGCAGGCCTGCCGGGGCGGCCAGGAGCGCCGGCTCCAGCTGGCCCAATGCCATCTCTACCTAGTTACAAGCCCCAGCAACCGGCTCGAGGAAATGGTGGAGGCGGCCCTGCAGGGGGGGGTGCGCCTGGTCCAATACCGCTCAAAGGGTGGTGGCCCAGATGGCAGCCAGGATCTGGATGACAGCCAGAAATTGGGGCAGGCCCGCAACCTGCGCCAGCTCTGCAGCCGCCATGGCGCCCTGTTTGTGGTCAACGACCGCATCGACATCGCCCTGGCGGTGGATGCCGATGGGGTGCACTTGGGCCAGGGGGATTTGCCGCCGGCCATCGCCCGCCAGCTCCTGGGGCCAGCCAAGTTGATCGGTCGCAGCACCCATTGCCTGGAGCAGCTGCGCCAGGCCGTGGCCGACGGTTGCGACTACGTGGGGGTGGGCCCGGTGAACGCCACCCCCACCAAGCCCGGCCGGGAGCCGGTGGGCCTTGACTATGTGCGTCAGGCCGCGGCCGAGAGCCCCCTGCCCTGGTTTGCGATTGGTGGCATTGACCAGGCGGCCATTGCTGCGGTGCGCCAGGCGGGCGGCCAACGGGTGGCCGTGGTGCGGGCAATCACCGAGGCGAGTGATCCCAAGGCCGCCACCCATGGCCTGTTGCAAGCCCTGGGGCAGGGGGCCTGAGCCGGTGATGGGGGGGAATGGGGAAATGCCAAACACCACGATCACGATCCAGCTCAACGGAGAAGCGCGCCCTTGCCCGGCGGGATTGGCCCTGCCGGAACTGCTGGACCAGCTGGGCTACCGCCCCCAGCTGGTGGTGGTGGAGTTCAACGGCGTGATCTTGCCCCGCCAACTTTGGCCCCAGCAGGTGGTGGTGGAATCCGATGTGCTGGAGGTGGTCACCATCGTGGGGGGTGGTTCCTAGATTTTGGTCACTTGCAGCTGCGCCTTGGCGCTCCCATCCCAACCATCAGTGGGCCGCCTATGGAGCCGGCGCTTGAGCTGGATGGTGTTGCCGCTGTTCACGGTTGTGCTGCTGCTGGCCAGGCCTGATCCCAGCTGGGCAGCAAGTGGTGGCCGAATTGGTGGAGGCAGCTTTCGCTCTGCACCATCGATGCCCCGCAGCTACGGGGGTGGTGGCTATGGAGGCGGCTATGGAGGCGGCTATGGGGGTGGCGCCCGCGGTGGCTACGGCGGCGGCATTGGTTTTCCCTTCCTGATTCCACTTTTTGGTTTTGGTGGTGGCGGCCTGTTTGGCTTTTTGGTGCTGATGGCCGTGGTGGGCTTGCTGGTCAATGCGGTGCGGGGCGGAGGTGGCGGTGCGATTGGCAGCGGCCGCTCCGCACTTGTGCCCCGTGAGGACAGCCGCCGGGTTGATGGCCCGGTGGCGATTGCCCAGCTGCAACTTGGTCTTTTGGCTTCGGCCCGCGATCTGCAAACCGACTTGCGCCGCCTGGCTAGCCGGGCAGACACCAATAGCCCCGGTGGCCTGCAGCAGGTTTTGCAGGAAACCAGCCTGGCCCTGCTGCGTAATCCCGATTTGTGGGTTTACGCCAATGCCGAAGTGGGCCAGGTGCCCTTCACCAGTGCTGAAAGCACGTTTAACCGCTTGTCTGTGGCAGAGCGCAGCAAGCTCGATCGCGAGATCACCAGCAATGTGGCCGGTCAACTGCTGACGGCGGGCACGGTTGAGGCCGGAGATAGTGATGCCAGCAGTGATTTCATCGCCATCACCCTGCTGGTGGCTAGCCGCAGTCGCTTGACCCTCAGTGGTGCAGGCTCGGCTGATCAGCTCAGGGAATCGCTGCAGCAGCTAGGTGGGGTGGGTGCAGAAGACTTGATTGCACTGGAAGTGATCTGGCAGCCCGATGGGGCCGGTGAGGTGCTCAGCACCGATGCCCTGATCACGGCCTATCCCCAGCTCCAGCACCTCTAAACGGGCTTGATGGGGCTGCGGCTATTGAGGATTCTCAGGGCCGCCATGGCTGCTCCGTAGCCGTTGTCGATGTTGACCACGCTGAGGCCCGGGGCGCAGCTGGCCAGCATGCCGTTTAGGGCCGCATGGCCACCAGCGCTGACGCCATAGCCCACCGCCACCGGTACTCCGATCACCGGTTGGGGAAGGAGCCCGGCGACCACGGTGGGCAGGGCCCCCTCCATGCCGGCGCACACCAGCAGCACATCGGCCTTGGCTATGGCGGGGAGTCGATCGAGCAGGCGATGGAGGCCGGCCACGCCCACGTCGAGCTCGAGGCTGGTGGCAATTCCATGGCAGCCCAGGGCCAGCTGGGCTTCGCTGGCTACGGTCAGATCACTGGTGCCGCCACTGAGAATCGCCACGGCTCCCCGGCTGGGATCAGCCGCTGGCAGCGCTCCCGCAGTCAGGCAGCGGGCCTGGGGATGGTGCTGCAGGGCCATCGCCTTTTGCACCGCCCCATCCAGGGCAGCAGCTACGTCCTCGGCCTTTTCGGGGCTGATGCGGGTGGCCAGGGCTAACTCACCAGCGTTATTGAGCTCGGTAAGAATTTGGGCGATCTGCTCGGCACTTTTGTGCTCCCCCCAGATCGCCTCCACCATGCCCAGGCGCTGGCGACGGCCGAGATCGAGTCGGTGCTGGATGCTCATGGCCGCTCCCACACCATTTCCACCAGGGCCGGGGTAACCCACAAGCTGGCATGCTGCCTTGCCCAGTGGAGTTCAGCCTCCAGGGCTTGCTGTTCATCGGCGCTCCAGCAGCCGGCTGCCATCAACTGGGCCGGATAGCTGCCTAGAAAATCCTGCAGCCAGAGCGCCTTGGGATTGTCACTGGGGGCGCAGGCCATCAGGCTCTGGCTGTGCAACAGCCTGAAGCCGCGCTCTTCCAGTAGGGCCGGTAGCCGCTGGGCGACGTCGGGATCGCCGCCATGGGAGCGCCAATGGCCAATGCAACGCCCCACAAATAACTCCAGGTTGCTGCCGCGCGGATGCAGGGAGAAGGTGTCCCAGCGCAGGTATTCATGCATCACCAACCTGCCGCCGGGCCGGAGGGCCTCAAGCAGGAGGTCGAGCAGGGGCTCAAGCTGGGGCAGGAACATCGCCAGCCAGCGGCACCAGGCCCCATCCCAGCCACCAGAACCAAGTTCTTTCAGAAGGGCGTTGCTGAGGTTGTGTTCAAGGGTCTGCAGCTGCGGTAGCTGACGCTGGAGGCACTGGTGCTCCAGCTGGGCCAGGAAAACCGCTGAGCTGTCGATCGCCAATACGCTGCCTGTGGGGCCCACCAGTTCAGCCAGCTTGAGGCTGGCGTGGCCGGGGCCGCAGCCCAAATCCAGCAGCCGCTGGCCGGCGCTAAAGCCGGCCCGTTGCCATCCGGCCTGCATCTCTGCGCTCCAGGTGGCGTGCTGCCTGGCCAGGCGCCCCTGTTCTTCGGCATCGCAGCCGAGCACATAGGCCGCCGAGCTCATGGCAGCCGCAGCTCTCCTTCAAAAACCAGGGGGAAGGGGTTGCCGAGGGCGGTTTTGGTGCCTGCGCGGGCCAGTTCTTCGAAGCGTTGCTGCACGGCGGATAGGTCGGCCTCTGGGATGGCTTTCCACTGTTCGCGGCTGGCCCAGCGAATCAGCAGGGTGCCCTCCTGGCGCTGGGGATCCCAGAGCAATTGGCGCCCCAGGAAGCCCGGTTGCTGCTCCAGCCAGGGCTCCCAGCTGCCCTGTTCCGCCTCAAGCCAGGCCTGGCGAGATTCGCTTGGCACTTTTAGGCGCAATTGCTCAACCACGACCAGGGCGTAGCTGCCGTCTGGTTCGTTGAAGGCCGCCACCACTGGGGCCGGATGGGCTGCCAGCAACAGCAACGACAGACATATACAAAGCAACCGGATCATGGCATCTGCAACAGGGCTACGGCGTGGCAGGAGATGCCTTCTTCCCGGCCCTCTGGACCCAACTTTTCATTGGTGGTGGCCTTTACCCCCACCTGTTCAGCTGTAATGCCGATGCGGCTGGCAATGGCGGCCCGCATCGCTTCGATGTGGGCTTTGAGCTTGGGCCGCTCGGCGATCACCACTGAATCCACATTCACCACGCTCCAGCCACGCTGGCGCACCAGGGCAACCACCTGCTCCAGCAGCACCAGGCTGTCGGCGCCTTGCCATTGGGGATCGTCGGGCGGGAAGTATTTGCCAATGTCGCCGAGGCTCAGGGCACCCAGCAGGGCATCCATGATTGCGTGCACTAAGACGTCTGCATCGCTGTGGCCATCCAGCCCCAGCCCATCGGGATGCAGCAGGGTTTGGCCCCCCAGGATCAGCGGCCGGCCAGCCACCAGGGGGTGCATGTCGTAGCCGTTGCCGATGCGGAGCTGCATGGAGATCCCTTTGCTGGATTGGGTTTCTAAGCAGTGACTTTGGGCTGTCACCCAGCTGTTTATGAATTCAACACGAGACGGGTGGCGGTGGGTGGTGGCAGCCAGGCTCAACTACCCACACCTGAACCTTCAGGTTGCGCGATAATCATTTAGATGGTTCCTTCTCCGCCTCCCCTGGTTAGCCGCGAAGCCTTGAGGGCTTTCACCCAGCGGCTGGTGGAACACTTTTCTCCTCAGAAAGTGATTTTGTTTGGCTCCCAGGCACGAGGAGAGGCCCGTTGGGATTCCGATGCCGACATCCTGGTGGTAATGCCGTTTGAAGGCAGCTCCTTCGAGCAGAGGCTGACGATGCTGCAGGTGGGAGATCCGTCGTTTCCGGTTGACCTATTGCTTTGCAGACCAGAAGCTGCAGAGCAGCGATATGAATGGGGTGATCCCTTCATCCGTGAAGCCATTGATCACGGCGAAGTGCTCCATGGCTGAGCTCACGCCTTTGGTTAAGGCCTGGATTAGCTACGCGGAGCACGACTGGAAAGACAGCCAGATCCTTTCTGAAGCTGGCGGTAATTGGAGAAGCATTTGCTTTCACCTGCAGCAATGCATTGAGAAGCTCTTCAAGGCTGAGCTGATGCGACTGCAGCTTCCTGTCCCAAAAATCCACAACCTCCGAGAATTGTCGGATTTATTAGGCCAGGCCGACGACTGTTGGAGTGCTGAATCGATAGATCTCAACCGCCTATCTCTTGCTGCCGTTGACTTTCGCTATCCAGACCCGAATGAGCCTGATCCAGAGATTGATCTGTCGCTAATCCTTGAGATCTCGGCAGAGCTAAGGAAAAAGTTGTTGGATCGACTGCTGGATGGGGTTTCTGGGTAGTGACTTTGGGCTGTCACCCAGCTGCCTGATGGTGGACAAACTCACCACCGTGCCCCGCAGTCGACTCGGCAAGTGCATAGGTCAGCTGAGTGAAGATCAATTGCTGCGTCTAAACCGCTCGCTACTGGTGGTTCTTGGCCTGGCCCGTTGATTTGGTTGCCACAGATCCGGAGCAATAGGACCAGCTCAGAGCGTGGGCTTCAGGAGCTTCCGGAGAGATCAGGTCGGCGGCTTTGCGGGCATCGCTGAGCACCCGAAACAACACCTTTGGCGACTCCTTAAGTAGCTCCGCCACCAGCTCCTCACGGGCATAGGCCTTGCCGCCGGAAAGATCGCGGGCCAGCCGCGAGCTGTGCCCTGAGGAATGGATGGCTTCATGGGCCCAGGTGGCATAGAGGGCCCCGGCGGAATGGAAGGTGCTGCGATCAGGCAGCTGGATGCGATCGAGGCTGGGCAAGTAACAGGCCCGATCACCGCCAAAGAGCACCTCAACTGGCCCCGAACTGAGCACAGCCTCTGCCCGCACCAGCCGCTCCGGCTCGGGTCGCAACACAGCCCCCTCACCTTCCAGATCGACGACGTTGAATACCGCCACGGAGCGATAGCTGACCCAGCTGCCGCCGGGGTTTGCCCCGTCTGTGGAGCTGGCATCAACCAGCCGTCCCTCGCCCCGCTGATGAACTTGGGGCCGCAGCACATGCACCGCCTTGCTGCCCTTGCGGGGCAAGATTCCCAAGGCCTTGGCTTCTTGAAACCCGCACCAGTAGGGGATGGCGGAACCCCGTAGGTGCAGGCCCAGGGTGAGCAACACCGGATTAGCGCCGCGGTAGCGCCGCCCTGAAAGCAGATTTAGATGATGGCCGCCAGAGGCGCCGTCCCATTCCCGCCGCCAGGGGGTTGTGCCCGCTTCCAGCAGGGCAATCAGGGCGGCCACCAGCTTTTCTTCTTGGGAAACCTTCGGGGAAACAACAGCCACAGGTGATAAGGGCAGCACTCAAACCACCCAGTGCCCAGGTCGTCCCATCGCCAGTCGCGGC
>NZ_JAGQBV010000020.1:0-40688 GCF_024345815.1 Cyanobium sp. HWJ4-Hawea
CGCACCTTGTCTGTGAGGGAGCGGCCAATCAGCAGGGGGATGCGGCCGCCGGCGCGCACCTCATCGGTGATCGTGCTGGGCTTGAGCTCAAAGCAGGCCACGATTTCACCGGCATTTGGTTCGCCGGCCGCCCGTTCGATCGTGCCGGCGTAGGGGCGGATCGTGATTACGTCGCCACTGTTAAGGGCGCTTACGTCGCACTCGATCGGCAGGGCACCCGAGTCTTCGGCGGTGTTGAAGAAAATCGGGGCGATCTTGCCCCCCAGTACCACTCCGCCGGAGCGCTTATTGGGCACATGGGGAATGTCGGTGCCGGTGTGCCAGAGCACTGAGTTGATGGCGGATTTGCGGGAGCTGCCGGTGCCCACCACATCACCCACGTAGGCCACCGGATGGCCCTTGCCTTTCAGTTCGTTGATCAGTTCCAGGCCCCCGGGCATCCTGGTTTCCAGCATCGCCGTGGCGTGCAGAGGGATGTCGGGGCGGGTGGTGGCGTGGGTGGCAGGGGAGAGGTCATCGGTGTTGGTTTCGCCCTCCACCTTGAACACCGTCACGGTGATCTCAGCTGCCAGCTCTGGCTTGGACGTGAACCATGTCGCCGTGGCCCAGGCCTCCACCACCTGCTTGGCGTAGGCATTTGTTTGGGCCAGTTCCAACACATCGTGGAAGGCGTCGTAGACGAGCACGGTGCGGCTCAGCCCCGTGGCGGCCTGCTGGGCAATGGCCGGCTCAGGGCTGGAGAGCAACTCGATCAGGGCGCCCACGTTGTAGCCGCCGATCATCGTGGCCAGGAGCTTTACGGCTTCCACCGGGCTCACCAGGGGGCTGGTGCTGGTGCCCTTGGCCACGGCCGCGAGCCAGCCTGCTTTTACGTAGGCGGCCTCATCCACACCGGGTGGAATGCGCTCACTGAGGAGGTGCAACAGGAAAGCCTCCTCGCCAGCGGGGGGCTGCTCCAGCAATTCGGTTAGGGCCTGGGCCTGGGGCGCATCTAGGGGCAGGGCTGGCACACCCAGGGCGGCCCGTTCGGCTTCGGCTTGGCGATAGCTGGCAAGCAGGGCGACGGCCATGGGCTTTGCAGGCAGGGAGATCCCCGCAGGGCAAACGATGCAGCCATTCTTCTTGGTCGCCTGGCCCCGCCTTGGTGTGCATGGCTGCAAAAGCCAGGGCAAAGGCTTGCCGCCAAGGGCTAAATGGTTCCGCTGTTTAGGGTGGACCCCTACCTCCCGGCAGCAGCGCCAGCCCAGGCCATGAATTCCACCACCTCAGATCTGCATGTGGTGGAAACCAGGCCCTTGGTGGCCCCCGCCCTGCTGCATCGGGAATTGCCGATCACCGAGCGCTCGGCGGCCACGGTGCAGCAGGCCCGTCAACGCATTCAGGCGATCATGCACGGCCGCGACCAGCGCCTGCTGGTGATCGTTGGCCCCTGTTCTGTGCACGATGTAGGGGCTGCAAAGGAGTACGCCAACGCCATTGCCCTGGAGCAGGAGCGCCACAGGGACCAGCTCGAGATCGTGATGAGGGTCTACTTCGAAAAACCCCGCACCACGGTGGGCTGGAAGGGGCTGATCAACGATCCCCACCTCGACGACAGCTACGACATCAATACTGGCTTGCGCCTGGCGCGGGGCCTACTGCTGCACCTTGCCGAGATGGGCCTGCCGGCAGCCACCGAGTTGCTAGATCCCGTGGTGCCCCAATACATCGCTGATTTGATCAGTTGGACAGCGATTGGCGCCCGCACCACCGAAAGCCAAACCCATCGCGAAATGGCCTCTGGCCTCTCGATGCCGATTGGTTTCAAGAACGGCACCGATGGCAGTGCGATCACCGCGATCAACGCCATGGAGTCGGCCGCCATGCCCCACCATTTCCTGGGAATTAATGGGGAGGGTCAGGCCGCGATTGTGGCCACCACCGGTAATCCCGATGGCCACCTGGTGTTGCGCGGCGGCAAGCGGGGCACTAATTACCACCCCGAGGCCGTGGCTGAGGCGGAGGCAGAGCTGGCCAAGGCAGGCTTGCCCGCCAGGCTGATGGTGGATTGCAGCCATGGCAATTCCAACAAGGACTACCGCCGCCAGGGGGAGGTGGCCGAGCAGGTGGCTGGGCAGTTGCGCAGCGGCTCTAGCCCGGTGATGGGGGTGATGCTCGAGAGCCATCTGGTGGCTGGCAACCAGAAGCTTCAGCCAGATCGCTCCAAGCTCACCTATGGCCAGAGCGTGACCGATGCCTGCATCGACCTGGCCACCACCTGCGAGGTGCTGGCTGGCTTGGCCGACGCGGTGCGGGCAGCTCGGACAGTTGAACCCCTAGCCCTGGCCTAGGGGCTGACTGAGCAGGCTCCACAGCCAACCGGCGGCGATGGGCACGGTGAGGTTGTCGATGCCCAGGATCGCCAGCTGTTCGAGCAGCACACTCACCAGGACTATCGCCCCGAGGGCTGCAGGATTTGGGGCCGCCAGCCCTTCAACGCCAGCCAACTGGCGCACAAGTAGCAATACCCCCAGGCTGCCTGCGGCCATGGCGCCAGTGCCGACTAGGGATTTTCGTTGGCCGAGTACCTGCCAGCAGGGCGATGGAATCAGGGGCCCGATCAGGCCCGCCAGGCCATCACCAATGGCCATCACCAGCACACCTGCCGCCACGGCATCGGGCCTGGACGGCCAATAGATGGCCAGCAAAATGGTGATAGAGGCGCCGTAGGCGACCGTGCCGTAGCTGGAGCGGCCCACATCCTCTATGGCTGGCAATACCCGTAGGCGGTGATTGAGCAGGGCCAGCAGGGTGATCAGGGCGGCGGCGGGCAGGGCAATGCGCCGGTCAATGGCGCAGGCCCAGGCAATCAACACCACCAGGCCCGTACCCATGTGGACCAGTTTTCTGCTCCACTCCCTTTGGCCATGCCAGCGGCGGCGAACTTGAATCGCCAGGAACGCCAGCAGGGTTAGCCAGAGGGCAATTGCTGTTATGCCTAGAAGTTGCTGCGACCACCAGGCCATCTGTCAGATCCCGTGTCAGGCGATGGCCAATACCTAGGCCGCCTGCTGCACGTCGCTCATCATCCGCAATTTGAGAATCGCCTTTGACTCCAGTTGGCGCACCCGCTCGCGCGAGACATTGATCAAGCGACCAATTTCAGCCAGGGTCAGGGGCTCGGAACCCTCCAAACCAAAACGCAGCTTGATGATTTTTTGCTCCCGTTCGTTGAGCTGGGAAAGCCAGGCACCGAGGTGCTCTTTTTGGAGATGGCGATCCATCGAGTCCATGTGCTCGTTGCTGGCCGGATCGGCAATCAGCTCACCGAGGGTGCTGCGATCTTCCTCGCCCCGGGCATGGGCATCCAGGGAGGCGCAGGGTGCGCTTTGAGACATCAGCTCTTCGAGCTCTTCGGGTCGCATGTCCATGGCATGCGATAGCTCCAGTCGATTGGGTTGGCGCCCTAGGCGGTGGGAGAGTTCGCGGCTAATCCGGCGCATCTTCGAGAGCTTTTCACTGATGTGAATTGGCAGCCGAATCGTGCGGGCGCTGTTGTCGATGGCCCTAGTCATGCCCTGGCGGATCCACCAGTAGGCGTAGGTCGAAAACTTGTAGCCCATGGCGGGGTCAAATTTATCGACGGCCCGCTCCAGGCCAATCGCCCCCTCTTGCACCAGATCGAGCAGTTCGAGGCCCTGGTTTTGATACTTCTTGGCCACACTCACCACCAGACGCAAGTTGGCAGCCATCATTCGATCGCGGGCCCGTTGGGCCATGCGCAGCTGGCGCTTGTGTTTGGGGGTGTGTTCTTCTGCGGGCAGCTCGAGCAGGCGTTTACCCGCCTGAACATGGTGGGCTAATTCAATTTCTTCTGCCGCAGTAAGCAGGGGCACTCGGCCGATTGTGCCCAAATACCAACCAATTGAATCGGCGCTGAGTCTTCCGCCGGAACGCGGTCCAGTCGTTTTAGAAGGTCCAGCTGCTCCCTTGCCAGGAAGTGCCATCAAAGATGGCTCCTGTTTCGAAACATTGGCGTTGCCAACGTCTGAAACGGATTGCATAGGCGTCCCCACACCCAAGCTCCGAATTGATTTGCTTGGAATGTAGCACTACTACTAGCGCTAGAACGTTATGAATTGGAAGAATTCCTGTATGGCGTTGTTATTTGATTGGCAGCAGGCCACCTCGCCAGCGCTTTATCAACTCCTGCTGCACCAAATGGCTTTCCCCCTCCAGTTGGCGTTGCTCAAAACTGCCATCGCTAGCCATATGCCAGGCAGCGGTGTCTGCCAGATAGAGATCCAGCAACTCTTCCAGTTGGCTCCGCAGCCTTGGGTCTTCGATCGGGGCCACCGCTTCCACTCGATGGTCGAGGTTGCGCGACATCCAATCGGCACTGCCAAAGAACATTTCCGGACTGCCTCCATTGGCAAACCAAAACAGGCGTGAGTGTTCAAGGAAGCGACCAATCACGCTCACCACCTGGATGTGCTCGCTGATGCCTTCCAGGCCAGGGCGCAGGCTGCACATTCCCCGCACCACCAGGTCCACCTGGACCCCGGCCTGGGAGGCTTCGTAGAGCAGGGCAATCATGCCTGGATCCACCAGGGCGTTCATTTTGGCGCGGACGTGGCCACCAGCCCCTGCTTGGGCGTGCTCAATTTCACGCCTGATCAGATCCTCCATCCGGCCCCGCAGGGTGACGGGTGCCACCAGCAATTTTCGAAAGCTTTGCTGTTTGGAGAAGCCCGTGAGGTAGTTGAACAGCTCCACCAGATCGGCCCCAAAGTCGGGGTTGGCGGTAAGTATGCCGATGTCGGTGTAGAGGCGGGAGGTTTTGGAGTTGTAGTTGCCCGTGCCGATGTGCACGTAGCTGTTGAGGCGTTCCTTTTCCTTGCGCACCACCAGGAGGATTTTGGTGTGGGTTTTCAGGCCCAACACCCCGTAGACCACATGCACTCCCGAACTCTCCAGCTGTTTGGCCCACTGGATGTTGTTGTCCTCGTCGAAGCGTGCCTTGAGCTCAACAAGCGCCATCACCTGTTTGCCGTTTTCGGCGGCCCTGATCAGGGCCGCCACCACGGGGGAATCCTTGGAGGTGCGGTAGAGGGTCATCTTTATGGCCAGCACCGAGGGGTCATCGGCGGCCTGGTTGAGAAATTCCTCCACCGAGGTGGAAAACAGGTCGTAGGGGTGTTGCAGCAGCACATCGCCGCGCCGAATCACCGAGAAGATGCTCTCGAATTCCTCGGCCTTAATGGAGCCGTCCTCCAGTTGGCTCTTTTGGGTGGTGGCGAGTCTTCGGGAGGTGCGGCCCTTGTGGGGCTTGTCCTTGAGCCTGGGCAGGGGGATATCCATCAACCCCATCAGGTCGTCGAGTCCTAGGGGGCCATTGATTCGATAGACGTCTTCTGACTCCACGGAGAGCCCCTCCATCAGCAGATGCACCACCGCATCAGGCATCTCATCTGCCACTTCCAGCCGCACCACCTCACCGCCCCGGCGGCGTTTGCGCAGGCCCTCCTCAATGGCGCCCATTAGGTCGTCGGCCTCCAGGTCCCGCAGGGCTAGATCGGCATCCCTGGTGACCCGGAAGAAGTAGTGACCTTCAATGTGCATGCCGGGGAAAAGCAGCCCCAGGTTGAAGGCCACTGCCTGCTCAAGCGGTACGGCCGTGAATACCGGTTTGGGATTGCTGCCACTTAGCCCTACCGGAATTGGCACAAACCGCGGCAGGATTTTTTGGGGCACTTTCACCCGGGCAAATTCCTGCTGGCCCGTATCTGGATCCCGTATCAACGCAGCCACATTCAGGCTGAGGTTGCTCATGAAGGGGAAGGGGTGGGAAGGGTCCACCGCCAGGGGCGTCAGCACGGGGAAGATCGCCGTGCGGAAGTAGTCGTTGAGCCACTCCCTTTGGCTGTCGTTGAGATTGGCGTAATCGATCAACTGAACGCCGTATTCGGATAGTTGGTTCTTGAGGGAGTGGCGATAGTGCTGCTGCTGCATCTCCAGCAGGGCCGGCAACTTTGCCTGAATCGCCTGGATCTGCTGCTTCGGGGTGAGGCCGTCTTCGGAGAGGGTGGAGATGCCGGCGTCTTCCTGCGACTTCAGGGATGCCACCCGCACCATGAAGAACTCATCGAGGTTGTTGCTGAAGATGGCGCTGAATTTGGCCTGCTCCAGCAGGGGAGTGTGCTCGTTTAAGGCCTGGGCCAGAACCCTGTAGTTGAAGGCCAGCCAGCTCAACTCCCGGTTGATATAGAGCTCCGGAGCCAGGAGCGCAGCAGCCGATGCTTCAGCCATATACCCCAATCCACCACTAAATTCGTGCTACCTAATTAGCACTTCTTGACCCCCAAGATTGCAGTGTCAGGATCCAGCCTTTGGTGTTGGGCTTTCTTGACCAGGTAGGCCCCCAGCCACCAACAAAGCCACCCCGGCCAAGAGGCTGATGCCGAGCCAAAAGGGGCTGGTGCGACCCAGGGTGTCGTAGGCCAGGCCTGCCACCGGCGGGCCAATGAAACTGCCGGCGCTCTGGAGCCCCTGCAGGCTGCCCAGTGCCGCGCCCTGGCCGCTGTCGTCGAGGCGCCGCGACACCAGGGAGCGCAGGCAGGGGGTCACCAGGCCGGTGCCCATGGCCAGGATCGCCACGGCGCTAAAAACCACCCCTTGGGCATTGCTGGCCTGGGCCAGGGTGATCAGCAGGCAGCCGCAGATCACCAGACCGAGGCCGCCCAGGGTCAGTCGCCATTCGCCAAAGCGTTTGACCAGGGGCCCGATCAAGCCGCCCTGGACCACGGTGGCGACCACACCCACCACCAAAAAGGCTGCTGCCGCCAACCCCGGCCCCCAGCCAAAGGCCTGCTTGAAATAGAGCACCAGGACGGCCGTGAAGCCGTTGAAGGCCATAAAAAACAGAAAAAAGGCCAGACACAGCCGGCGCACCTGGGGGTTGCCAAACACCTTGGCCAGTTGGCTGAGGGGTTGGAGTTCCCGTCTGCGGGGCAGGGAAATGCGCGCTTCGATCGGGTGGGTTTCGGGCAATAACACCAGCACTAGGGCCAGGTTGATGGCGGCGATTACGGCGGCCAAAAGCACGGGCAATGTCACGTTGATTCGGCCCAGGAGGCCGCCCAGGGCTGGCCCGAGGATGAAGCCCAAACCAAAGGCCACCCCAATTAGGCCGAAGGCTTTTGCCCGTTTTTCCGGTGGTGAAATATCAGCTAAAACCGCGCTTGCCGTGGCTGCGGTGCCCCCGCTGACCCCATCGATTAACCGGGCAATAAACAGCAGGGTGAGCGGAATTGAGCTGCCAGCTGCCCAGGGAATGGCCTGCCAGTTGATGCTCACCGTGAGGGCGAAGAGCCCCAGGCCCAGCACCGAACCGGCCACGCAGAAGGAGATCACGGGCTTGCGGCCATAGCGATCACTGAGGGCGCCGATCAGGGGCGTGAAGGCGAACTGGGCCAGGGCATAGCTGCCGGCCAGCAACCCCAGGGTGCGGCCATTGCTGGTGAAACTGGCCAGCAAAAAGGGCAGCAGTGGGAAGACGATGCTTTCCCCTAGCCGGTCATTGAGCAGGGTGAGAAAGGCGCAGAAATAGGTGGAGGGGCGCGAAAGTCTCACAGGCCAGCCTGGATTGGCCTTCAGGTTATGGGCAGCCTGGTTTTGGGGAGATGGTTTTGAGGAGGTGGCTTTGATGGGATCCTCCTGGCTCGATCAGGATGGAGGATCCGTTGTCGCCGCTTAGCCATGGGTTCGTCCTTGCCCCAGGCTTCCCTGAGCCATCTCAATGCCGCCGGTGAGGTGCACATGGTGGAGGTGGGAGATCGCCCTGCCAGCCGACGCGAGGCCACGGCCGAGGGGTTAATCCAGATGCTGCCTGAGGTTTTGGCCCTGGTGTTGGAGGGCCGTGCCCCAAAGGGAGATGTGCTGGCGGTGGCGAGGGTGGCGGCGATTCAGGCGGCCAAGCGCACCTGGGAGCTGATCCCCCTTTGCCACCCGATCGCCCTCAGCGGCGTCAGCGTGGAATTGGGGCCTGCCGCCGATGGGTCCGGTCTGCGCCTTGAGGCCACCGCCCGCACCACCGGCAGCACCGGAGTGGAAATGGAAGCCCTCACTGCGGTGCAGGTGGGTCTGCTCACCCTTTACGACATGCTCAAGTCGGCAGATCCAGCCATGAAGATCACGGGGGTGCAGTTGCTCCGCAAGAGCGGAGGCCGCCATGGCGATTGGCAGCGTGATGCTTGAGCCCTATGGCCGAGAAGGGCTGCCCCTAGGGCAGGCACGCACCCAAATTTTGGCGGCGATCAAGCCACTCTCAGGATCCGAAATCCTGCCGCTAATGCAGGCCCAGGGCCGCACCACGGCGGCGCCGGTGATCGCATCTGCTGCGGTGCCGGGATTTCGGGCCTCAATCATGGATGGCTATGCCATTGCCGGAGCTGCCGAGCCTGAGCCTGGTGCCCTCTGGTGCCTAGTGGGCGTTTCAGCGGCAGGGGCCCCCCATGGGGCGGCGTTGCGACCAGGAGAAGCGGTGCGCATTCTCACCGGTGCGGTGGTGCCGGAGGGTAGTGATCGGGTCTTGCCCCAGGAATTGGTGGCGGCTAAGGGAGATCAATTGGAATTGACCAAACCCTGTGGCCCCAATGCCTGGATTCGCCAGCCGCAGGAGGAGGCGGCCCCGGGTCAGGAACTGGTGGCGGCGGGTCAACGAATTGGTGTGGCCGATCTCGGCCGCTTGGCCAGCTGCGGCGTGCAGCAGTTGGCGCTGACGCGTCGGCCGCGGCTGGGCTTGTTGATTAGCGGCGATGAGCTGCTGCCGCCCGGGGTGCAAAGGGGGCCGGGGCAGATCTGGGAGAGCAACTCGGCTTTGCTCAGGGCTCTCCTGCAGCGGCTCGGTTACGACGTGGCTGATCAACGGGTGGTTGTCGATCAACCAGAGCAGTTGCGGCTGGCACTGCAGGAGCTGGCGGCGGGTTGCGATGTGGTGGTGAGCACGGGCGGTGTGTCCGCTGGCGACAGCGACTGGATTCGGCAGCTGGTGGAGGAGCTCGGTCAGGTGAAATTCTGGAAGCTGTTCCTTAAACCCGGTCGGCCCTTTGCCTGGGGGCAGGTGGCGGGGGTGCCTTTTTTTGGTTTGCCTGGCAACCCAGTGGCTGCTGCGATAACTGCTTTGCAGTTGCTGTGGCCGGCGCTGCAGCGGCTGGAGGGGGCGGAGCTGCAGCTGTTGCCGAGGCTGAAGGTGCAGCTGGAGCAGCCCATGCGCCGCGGTTCCGGGCGGCCGGAACTGGCCAGGGCCCAGCTGGTGGTGACAGCCGCTGGCGATCTCTGGGCGCGGGTGGGGGGATCCCAGGCCTCCTCGCGCATCGGGTCGCTGCAGGGGGCAGATTTGCTGCTGGAGATCCCGGCGGAGATGGGGGCGCTGGAGGCTGGTACCGAGCTCTGGGCGCAGCTGTTGCGCTTGCCGGTGTTTTGAGCTTAAAGCGGCGTGTTGCCCGTAAGCCACTCGCCTGTGCCATCACTTCGCCACTCCCGTTTCCAGAAAGGGGCTTCATGTTTGAGCGCTTCCAGTAGCTCTTGACAGCAGCTCTGGGCAGGGCCGCGGCGGTCTGCGCCGATGGCTATCAGCACGATCGCTTCGCCGGGGAGCACCCGGCCGATGCGGTGCTGAATCAGGCAGCTGTAGGCGCCGTGACGGCCGCAGCTGGACTCAGCCAGTTGGGTGAGCTGGCGTTCGGTCATGCCCGGATAGTGCTGAAGTTCCAGGGCGATTAGCGCCGTGCCGTCGGCGGCTGTGGCGCGAACCCTGCCGATGAACAGGCTTTCGGCGGGGCTGCTGACTTCGGCGGCGCTGCTGTGGCCTACTAATTCAGTGCGCCACTGCTCCAGGCGCCCTAGGGGCTCAAATGCCTCACTGTGCAGATCGATTCTGAGGTGCATGGCAGCTGGGTTCAACCACCGCTTATCGGCGGCAGGAAGGCCAGCTCATCTCCGGCCTTTAGTGGGGTGTCTGCGTCGCTGAACTGCTGGTTGATGGCGACGCGTATACCGCTCAACTTTCCAGGCATATCCAATTCTTTCCAGAGTTGGCGAGGGGTGGGGGCTGCCCCAGAGCATGGGGCTGTCGGCCATTGCCTCTCACCCCAACCCGCCTGATCACGCAGGGCTGCAAATAGAAGGATTCGGATCGAAGTAGCTGATATTTCCTCCATGGCACTGAAGCTAATCAGCCTCGTTGCCTTTTCCTTGCCACGATGGTGATTCCATTGGTTGTTCCTGCTTGGGCCTCGCCATCGCCCTGCTCACCGTGTCCGACACCCGCACCCTGGTGGATGACCGCTCCGGTGATGCTCTCCAGCAGCGGCTCGAGGCCAATGGGCACAGACTGGTGGAGCGGCTAATCAAGCCAGATAACCGCTATCAGATCCGGGCGGAGTTGAGCCGCTGGATCGCCGACCCTGGGGTGCAGGTGGTGATCACCACCGGAGGCACCGGCCTCACAGGGCGTGACGGCACACCGGAAGCGGTGGTGCCGCTCCTGGATAAAACAATCGAGGGCTTTGGTGAGCTATTTCGGGTTCTTTCGTTTGAAACGATCGGCACCAGCACCTTGCAGAGCCGCTGCCTAGCGGGAGTGGCCAATGGCACCGTTATTTTTGTGCTGCCCGGGTCGCTTGATGCGGTGGAAACCGCCTGGGATCGCCTGATAAGCGCCCAGCTCAATGGAGCCACCCGTCCTTGCAATTTGGTGCAGCTGTTGCCACGGTTGCTGGAGTAGGTGCCTTGGTATTTGTGAGAGGGGCTGATGGTGCAAGCGAATTGACGCTGAAGGGCTGGTTTGTGGGCAGTGGGTTTCCCTGAAGTTGCTGGGGTTCTAAGACCAGGCCTGCTCAGCCCCCCAAATAAGCCATCTCGGCATGGTTGCGGTCGCCCCTGGCACCCTGTTGGCGCTCTTCGCTGTAGCGATCGTTTCGGTGTTTCCATAGGCCGGCCAATGCCTGCTCCAGCTCGATTGGATCGCTATCCGTTTTCAGCCAGGGCCTGAGATCAGTGCCACTGTCTGGGGAGGCGAACAGGCAGGTGTAGGCGATCCCATCGGCCGTAACTCGCAGCCGGTTGCAATCGCCGCAGAAGGGTTGGCTCACCGAGGCCACAACGGCGATGCTGCCCCGGCCATCGCGATAACTCCAGCGGCTGGCGGTGCCGTGGTTATCTCGGCCGAGGGGTTCTAGGGGCCAGATGGCGCCCAGCTGCTCCACCATTTCGGCGGCGCTGAGTACGGCGGCTCGGCTCCAGCCGTTGCGGTTGCCCACATCCATGTATTCGATCAGACGCAGTTCCAGGCCCCTTTCGCGGCAGAGGGCCGCCAGCGGCAGGAGTTGATCGTGGTTGCGGCCGCGCTGGACTACGGCGTTGAGCTTCAGGGCACCGACTGCCGGATCAAAGCCCGCCGCCCGTGCGTGCTCGATCGCTGCCAGTACAGCCGCCAGGGTTCGCTCGCCGGCGCTGGCATCAGCCAGGCCTGCCATACCGGCCACCGCAGCGCCCGTGGTGCCATCGAGGCTGAGGGTGATTCGATCGAGGCCGGCGGCGCGAAGAGCCCGGGCCCGTTTGGCGCTCAGCAGGGTGCCATTGCTAGTGAGGGCGATCTGGCGCAGGCCGGGGCCTTCTTTGCTCTGGGCCCGCAGAGGTTGCACCGCGGCGATTAGCTCCTCCAGCCCGGAGTGCAGTAACGGTTCGCCGCCGGTCAGGCGCAGGCTATGGGCCCCCAGTGCCACTGCCGCCGCGACGACCTGCAGCCGCTGAGTGGCAGTGAGTAGGCCGGGGGGCTCAACTCCATCGGGCAGGCAGTAAGGGCAGGCCAGGTTGCAGCGGGCCGTGAGCGAAAGCCGCAGCACCCCAAGGGGTCTGTTGAGCCTGTCGGTGGCGTTCGCCATAGTGGCCACGCTATGTCGACCAGCGGTAGGGTTTCAACATGGTCGCCCCAGCTGGCGAGCGTTTTGCGCCGCCCACCATTACTTGGCGCCAGCCGCTGGCGCTGGACCCGGCTCCAGAGCTGGGTCCGGGATTTGATCCCCAGCGGTTTGGGGTGGGCATAGACCTAGTTATGGCAGGCGCTGCGGATGCCGAGCGCCTGAGAGGTTCCCGTTGGCATGTGTTTGGCGTTGTGGCTCGGGAGGGCCGGGTGCTGTACGTCGCCCGCTGAAGGCGCCCTGCTGCTACTGGCGATTGTGCGCCGCCATTTGCGCAGCCTGCGGTTGACCCTTGATCCTGACTATCCAGATGAGGACTGGGGCTTCACGGCCCAGCAGGCTTTTGAGAAATTGCTCAAAGCCTGGATTGTGTTGGCCGATCGTCAGCCCCCCCGGGTCCATGACCTCGGGGATCTGGTCGCTATGGCTGGCCAGCAGGTTGCTCCCCAGCTCCTGGAGTTACAGGTGTTTGCCGTGGAGGCTCGCTACGAGGAGGGGCCGTTGTGAGCGCATGGTGGAGAAGCTGGGCAAATCCGCGGACTGATTTGGCTCAGATCCGTTTATCCGCTTCGGGCCAGTTCACGTTGCGGATGGCATGGGCATCCAGCGGCACCGCCTGGCACGGCAATGTCGCCAGCCAGCTCTGCAGGCGCCGTTCGCCCCGCTCCACCGCCGCGGCCAGGTGGCTGCGGATCGGGGCACTGCTCGGATAAAGGCCCAGCAGCGGTTGCAGCCGCTCGCCGTCGTGGGCCAGATGGAGCCGGGTGGGCGTCTGCGCTGCCGCTGGATCGTCCGCTGCCGCCAAGAGGTTTTGCATGGCGGCCGGGGTGAGCTCCGGCATGTCCACCGGGCAGAGCAGCAGCCGCTCGTCGGGGTGCTGCTGCATCAACCGGTGCAGGGCCAGCAGCGGCCCCTCCCAGGGCGGCGGTTCCACCAGGACCGTCACCGGCGAGCAGGGGGCGAGCTTGAGGGCTATCTCTTCTGCCAGCTCCAGATGGGCCGAATGGCGGCTTAGCAGGGTGATCGGCATCTCCAGCTGGGCCAGCAGGCGCAAGCTGCGCTCCAGCCAGGTGCCGCCCTCTGGGTGTGGCAGCAGCGCCTTGTCGCGGCCCATGCGACGGCTCTCGCCACCGCTGAGTAAGCAGGCGCGCAGGGGCAGCTGTAGCAATGGCTGCCAGGCCGGTCGCCGCCCATCCCTAGGGTCCCGTCCCATAACCAGTCCCTCCATGGCTCTGTCTCCCCACACCACTACCCTGCTCGACGCCAAGCGCTGCAGCGGGCTCAGCTTCGCTGACCTTGGCGCCCGCCTGGGTCAGGACGAGGTGTGGAACGCCAGCCTGCCCTACCGCAAGTGGTGAGGCGTTCAGCCGTCTGCCACCAGCAGTTCAAATTCGGCCAGGGCTCGCGCCAGGTTGCGGTGCTCGTGGCCGGGGTGGCTGAGCTTCACCAGGGCAAAGCGCTGCAGTTCGTCCAGTTCCGCCCAGCCGCTGCTGCGGATCTCAAGGTTCAGCTGGGCGCAGGAGGTGGCCAGCACTTCGGGCAGCTGGTCGGCCTGCTGCCAGGGTTCAGCGTCGGGTCGGGCCAGGTCCTTTGCAGGGCCGGCGCTGAGGGCGGCGCTGCGCGCCTGCAGGTGCTGGCGCAAGGCCTCGATGGCGCTGGGGTCGTCGGGCCAGGCCAGCAGGTCGCTTCGCTCGCTGTCACCCAGCTCACTCCAGTGCTGCAGCTTCAGCTTCACCCCGGCCAGATCCAGCTTGCGCCGCACCGCCATCGGGATGCAGCGCAGGTCAGCGGTGAAGTCGGCCTCGAAGCCGAAGCAGGTGTTGGCTAGGGATGTACTCAGGGGAACTGTGGCAGCAAGCGCCACTAGGTAACAACCGCCACCATCATTGGGTGCCCCGGCTTGGTCGAATGGCGCTATGGCCAGTGATCCCGCCGCCACCCCAGCCGCCAGTTCAGCTGCCCGGGCCCAGTGCCCCTACTGCGGCGTGGGTTGTGGCCTGGAACTCAAACCGCCTGATCCGGCAGCAGCCGAGGCCATTTGGGTGGCCCGCGGGGATCGACACCATCCGTCATCCCTGGGGCAGGTGTGTATCAAGGGCGCCACGGTGGGCGAAACCCTCCACCACAACCGGCTAACCACTCCGCTATGGCGCGAGAGCCTCGATCAGCAGTTTGCACCGATCAGCTGGGATCGGGCCTTTGAGCTGTTGCTGGCCCAGATCCGCCGCACCTTGGAGCAGCAGGGCCCCCAGGGACTGGCCATCTACGGCTCGGGCCAATTCCTCAGCGAGGACTACTACGTGGCCAACAAGCTGCTCAAGGGTGCCCTTGGCAGCAACAACTTTGATGCCAACTCACGCCTTTGCATGAGTTCTGCGGTGGCGGGCTATGACCGCAGCCTGGGTTCGGATGGCCCCCCCTGCTGTTACGAGGACCTCGATCTGGCTGACCTGGTGGTGCTGATCGGTACCAACACTGCCGATTGCCATCCGGTGCTGTTTCAGCGGCTGCTTAAGCGCAAACGCAAGCAGAAGCAGGCCTTACGACTGGTTGTGGTGGATCCCAGGGCCACCGCCACCGCCGATGCGGCTGATCTGCATCTGGCGATCCGCCCGGGCACCGATTTGGTGCTACTCCACGGCTTGGGCAATCTATTGGGGGAGTTACGGGCCCTCGATCGGCCCTACATCGACGCCCACACCGAGGGCTATGGCGAGCTGGAAGCGCTTTGGCGCCTTTGGACGCCCCAACGGGTATCTGCTTTGTGCGGAATTTCCGAGGCCGACCTGCGCCAACTTGCCCAGTGGTGGGCTGCAGCCACTGGGGTGCTCAGCCTCTGGTCGATGGGGGTGAACCAGAGCAGTGAAGGAACTGCCACCGTGGGGGGCATTATCAATTTGCACCTGGCAACGGGCCACATAGGTAGGCCGGGCGCCGGCCCGTTTTCACTCACCGGCCAGCCCAATGCCATGGGGGGGCGTGAGGTGGGCGGCCTGGCCCAGCTACTGCCTGGTTACCGACTCGTGGCCAATGCCGAGCATCGCGCGGAGGTGGAGCGCCATTGGGGTTTTGCTGCCGGTGTGATTGCGGCAGAGCCAGGCCTGGCGGTCTGGGAGCAGATCGAGGCGATGGAGTGCGGTGAGCTGGGGCTGTGGTGGGTTGCCGCCACTAATCCCCTTGTGAGCCTGCCCAGCCTGGATCGGGTGCGGGCGGCGGCGGCAAACTGCCCCCTGGTTGTGCTGAGTGAGGCCTATGCCGGCACCGAAACTGCGGCTGTGGCACACCTGCTTTTGCCTGCTGCCCAATGGAGCGAAAAGGCAGGAGTGATGACCAATTCCGAGCGTCGGGTGACCCTTTGTTCGGCCTTTCGCAAACCCCCTGGTGGGGCCAGGCCCGATTGGGAGATCTTTGCCGAGTTAGGCCGCCGGCTGGGGTTCGTTGATCAGTTCAACTACGACTCCGCAGCCGAGGTTTACAAGGAGTTGGCGGCGCTCACCGCGGGGCGGGTCTGCGACTTCAGTGGGCTCAGCCATCAACTGCTGGCCGAACACGGCCCCCAGCAGTGGCCATTCCCCCTAGAAACGGCCCCGGGCAAAGGGGCGGCGCGCCTGTACGTCGACCATCGCTATCCCACCAAATCCGGTCGGGCTCGCCTGCTGGCGGACCCGCCCCTGGGTTTGGCGGAACCCCCCTGTAAGGACTATCCCTTGGTGCTCACCGTGGGCCGCTACCTGGGGCACTGGCACACGATGACGCGCACCGTGCACGTGGATCGGTTGAGGAAGCAGCATCCCGAAGCCCTTCTAGAGATAAATCCCCAGGATGCGCAGTGCAATGGGTTAAATGATGGCGCCATGGTCGAAGTGCGCTCCCGTCGCGGCATGATCGAGGTTCGGGTGCTGATCAGCAAGCGCATCCGCCCCGGCACCTTGTTTTTGCCGATGCACTGGGGTGCCAGCCAGCCCAATCCCTGCGAGGCGAATCGGCTTATGCATGAGCTTTGCTGCCCCCTTTCGAAACAGGCAGAGCTCAAGGCGGCGGTGGGCCTTGCCCTCGCCTGAGCCAGTTATTCACGCGGCCAGCAGCTGAGGCGAAACCCGCAACAGCCGATTGGGGCCAGCTGCCTGTTCCACCAGACCCTGCTTGCGCCAACGGGAAAATTGCTTGGTCACGGTTACGCGGGTGTGGCCGCTGAGTTCAGCCAGCTCGGCATGGGTGAGCCGAAAGGGAAGCTCGTACCACTTGCCGCTGCGCCGACCCAGCCGTTCTACAAGCAGTTGAATTAGGGCCTGAATGCGCTGCTCTGCCTCCCCAATGTGGCGAACTAACAGCAGGTCCAAGGTCCAGTCATTCAGGCTGTTAGATCCCGCTGGAGCCAGGCCAGAAGTTGCCTCCACCAGTCGCGTGGAATTAATAGCCTGCAGGTGCAGTCGCGAATTACGAAATAGATCCAGGGAGAGATGGTCCCCTGCTTGAAGAAATCCTAGAGTTATTAAATTGGTTTGTAGTGCTTCATGCTCCGGATTAGATATGGCAACCCGCAGCAGGCCTGATTCCACGCTTAGGTAAAAGGTTGTATTAAACAACCCTTCACTGAGCAGCACCGTATGCCCTGACTGAATAGATAGCATATTGGCTACTTCAAGCATCGTCATGGGCGTAGCGGCGGTATAGAAAGTCGAGGGCGTGGTTGCGCAGCACTCCGTAGCGAGGGTCACCCTGGATCAATTCAAAGTCTCGGGGGCGATTAAATGGCACCTCCATGATTTCGCCAATTGTGGCCGAGGGACCATTGGTCATCATCACTATTCGGTCGGCAAGAAAAAGGGCCTCGTCGATATCATGGGTGATCATCAATACGGTGGGTTTGTGCTCACGCCAAATTGCCAGTAACTCCTCTTGTAATTCTTCTTTGGTAATGGCATCAAGGGCGCCGAAGGGTTCATCAAGCACCAATACCGCTGGTTGTACCGCCAGGGCGCGGGCGATGGCAACTCTTTGGCGCATGCCGCCGGAAATTTCTACCGGTCGCTTGTGGCGGGCCTCGATTAGCCCAACCATCTCTAAGTGGTGTTCGACCACTGCTGCCCGGGCTCCTTTGTCTAAATCGGGGCGGGCTGCTTTTACTGCCAGGGAAACGTTTTGATCAACCGTCTTCCAGGGCAGCAGGGAGTAGTTCTGAAAGACAACCATTCGGTCTGGGCCAGGCCCTTCTATCGGCAGGTTATTCAGAATTACCCTGCCACTAGTTGGGTTTAGAAAGCCGGATACCATATTCAGCAAGGTGCTTTTGCCGCAGCCTGAGTGACCTACTACGCAAATAAATTCACCTTGGGCTACTTCCAGGTTTATGTTGCTTAGGGCTTCGAATGGGCCATTTTTTGTTTGAAACACATGCCCTACCTCCTCGAAGCGCAGATAGCTCGGGTTAAGGGTTAGGTCTCGCTCGAAACTGCCTTGATTAGCTTTGGCTTCGATCATGAAGTTGGCCATCTCAGGAATAGGGAAGGGGTTTATCGGTATCACAGCTGGGCATCTCCATCGCTGCCTGAGCTGAGTAGCGGCTGAAGGGAAGTTGTTGGAGGTAGTTGATCGGAAAGTCTTGGTCGAATGGAATCCCGCAGGCCATCGGGATAGGTTGGCGTTCTGGCCTTAGGGCTGGTAAACCAATCCGCTCCAGTGCGGCACTGCAAATGTCGTTGCGATAGACCCTCCCCAGTATTTCCAGGCGATTGCTGGGGAAGGGTATCCAACCCCAACGGCTGAATTGGGTGAGTATCCACGCCCCTTCCGCAGCGTTTGCCACATGGCAACGATCGCTGTGATATCTGTTAAGTGGTAACCGGTTATCTGTAGGTTCTCCGTTTCCTAGGTTGAATTGGCGCTGCAGTGCCAGGGCTGAATCGATTCCCAGCCACTCCGGCCGGCTGAGAAGGCCCACCAGATTTTCGTGTTGACCTCCGTCCTCGCAGATCTGACCGCCACGAATTAATCCACTGCAGAAATCCAAGAGCAGTGTTTCGTTCCTTGTGGCCCAACCCTCATGGCAGGTGATTACCTTTTCGGGGTGGTTACTCCAGATGTCTAAATCTGAAGCGAGCACAAAGGCCAGCCCAGACTCCACCGCTTTTGCTACGCGATAGCGGCCTGCGATGAAACCATCAATTTCCCCTGCCTGCAGGGAAGCCTGCATTGCCATGGGCGAGAGAGTCTCTAGAACCACCTCCTGATCAGGGTCGATTCCAGCACTGGCAAGCCAGTGGCGGAGCAGTAACTCCTGCATGCTGTCGTTTTGGCCGATCGCCAGCCTGAGCGGCCACTCGCGACGCTTGAGGCTTGGGGCCAGGGAGGCCAGCGAATTGATGTTTAGGTCGAGGAAGCGGCGTGCCAGACAGATGGCATTGCCGTTGCGTGTCACTGTGATTGGTGTAATCGCTGGCCAGGCAGGTTCGCCACTGATCCCTAGGCTCATGGCCAATGGGGCGGTTGCCGAGGTGATTGCCAGATCCAATTCGCCCGAACGGAGCTGTTTCTCCATCTCTTGCCAATCCTGGAAGATTGACGGGACCAATTGCAGGTTGCTCTCGGCAAAGAAACCACGCTCGATGCCAACGGCAAGTGGTGCTATATCGAGACCTGGCAGGTAACCAATTCGCAACTGGCTTGTTGTTGCTGGGGCCTTTGCTGTTGTTGAGGCTTTAACTACTGAAGGGGATAGTGCGTCGCTGCTGATGGTTTGGCGGTGCTGCTTGAGGCGCCGTTGCTGCTGCAGAAAGTTGATAAGTTCAGTTCTCAGTGCGTAGTAGTTCGAGTGCTCCATCACCTCGAGCCTTTGCCGTGGTCGCGGCAGGTTCACATTGACGATTTGGCCAATCCCGGCAGCTGGTCCGTTGGTCAGGCAGATCACTCGGTCAGATAGCAGCAGGGCCTCATCGACTGAGTGGGTAACCATCACTGTTGTAACCCCAGCCCGCTGGCAGATCTCCATCAGCTGTTGTTGCAGATTGCCGCGGGTGAGTGCGTCAAGTGCGCCAAAGGGCTCGTCTAGCAAGAGCAGTTTGGGCCTGATTGCCAGGGCGCGGGCAATCGCAACCCTTTGCTTCATTCCGCCAGATAGTTCCCGTGGCAATTTGTCAGCGGCCTGGGTTAGGCGGACAAGCTCGATGCTTTGGTCTATGCGCTCCTGCCGCTCAGCTTTGCTGGAGCCACGCATTACATTATTTACAGCCAGGGCAATGTTCTGGCGCACTGTCTGCCAGGGAAGTAGCGAGTAGTTTTGGAAAACCACCATCCGATCCGGCCCGGGTTCGGTCACTTGGCGACTATTCATTAGAATGCCACCGGTGTTGGCTTGATCAAGCCCTGCCATTAGGTTTAGGAGGGTTGATTTTCCGCAGCCGGAGTGGCCAATTAGGGAGATAAATTCGCCCTCGGCGATGCTTAAATCGATGTCCTTTAGGGCAATATAATTTCCGCCATTTGGAAGGGCAAAGCTGCGACTGATATTGTCAATTGTGATTAGGGCATTCTTCATTAGTTGCCTCCATTTGCAACTAATTTGCCCACCGCTCCGACCAGGCGATCCAGGGCAAGGCCCACGAGGCCGATCACTACAATTGCAAGGATGATTTGGCTTGTGCTTGTGTCGCCCCCGGCGTTATAGGCATCCCAGATGAAGAAGCCGATCCCACCATCTGCCTTAAGCATTTCGGCCGCCACGATTGCGAGCCAGGCCAGGCCAATGGCGATTCGCAGGCCTGTAAAGACATAGGGGGCTGTCGCTGGCATGAGGATGTCCCGCAGGTAACTGCGCTTGCGCAGCTTCAGCACCCGGGCCACGTTTGTGTAGTCCTGCGGGATTTCGGTGATGCCAACGGCCGTATTGATGACAATGGGCCAGATGGCAGTGATGAAAATCACGAAAATTGCAGCCGTATCCGCTTGCTGAAACAGCAATAGGGAGATTGGTAGCCAGGCCAGGGGTGGCACGGTGCGCAGTACCTGGATCAGGGGGTCGAAGCCGCGGCGAAGAAAGCGATTTAGGCCAATTGCCAGGCCTGCGGCAATGCCTACAACAGCCGCCAGGCTGTAGCCCACTGCCACCCGCTGCAGGGATATAAGCAGTTGTAAGGCAAGCCCCTTTGAGGTGCCTCCGTCATCAAAGAAGGGATGGATTATGTAGGGGTCCCAGGTTTCACTAATAACGTCAATCGGGCCTGGAAATCCCTCGCTGTTGAATTGGGCCAGGAATTGCCAAAGTACCAGGGTGAGGCCGATGCAAACCAATGGCGGCTTGATTTGGTTCGCGAGGGGTGAGCGCAGCCAGCTAGCCGTTGCATGGCGTCTGCTGCGTTTGGGCGATGGATGGCTGGTCATTGTCGATGCGACCGATGGCGAAGGCAAGGGAATTGGGGATTCGTGCCTGACTCACTTGGCAGAACCTGAACGCTTTAGGTATGGGGGGGGCAGTTAGAGGCGTTAGCCCTACTGCCCCCGCAACCTCACTTCATCGCCTTAATCTTCAAGCTGTTGAGGTAGGCCTGGGGATTGTTGGCGTCGAACTTTGTGCCATCAAAGAAGACTTCGACACCACGGGAATCACCAGATGGACCGTTGCCATAGCCATTGGCTTTGGCTGCAGCACGCCAGAGGTCGCTGCGATTTACCTTTTTGACCAGGGCCTTCGTGTTTGTACCTTGAGGCAGATACCCCCAGCGAATATCTTCAGTTACGAACCAAGTGTCGTGGCTCTTATAGGGAAATGAGGCGTTATCGGCCCAGAATTTCATTGAGAGGTTTTTCATATTAGCCACCTTGCCATTGCCGAAGTCGATGGTTCCCTGCAGTCGGGGTAGTAGGTCTTCGGCGTTTGCCTTGACATACTTATCTTCGGCAAGGATATTGGAAAGCTCCACGGTGTTGGCTGGGTTGTCAGCCCATTTTTGGGCCTGTTGCACGGCCATCAGCAACCGCAGGGTGGCATTGGGATTCTTATCAACCCATTCGGCTCGCATGCCAAAGGCTTTTTCCGGATGGTTTTTCCAGAGTTGGCCAGTAATTAAGGCTGTGTATCCGAGTTTCTTATTAACTAAACGCTCATTCCATGGTTCTCCTACACAAAAAACGTCCATGGTTCCCGACTTCATGTTGGCAACCATCTGCGCTGGGGGGATTACCACTAGGTCGGCCTGCTTGTTTGGGTCTACCCCATTGGCTGCTAGCCAATAGCGCATCCAGAGGTCGTGGGTGCCACCAGGGAAAGTAACTGCTGCCTTGAACTTATCTCCGGTTTTGTTCTTAGCCTCTACGCCCTTGGCAATGTTTGCACCCTTGACGGAAAAATTGTATTTCTTGAACTCATTAGATGCCGAAATTGCTTGACCGTTGAGATTTAACCGAGCCAAAATGTACATGGGTACAGGTTTTTTGCTCTTGCTGATCGCCCCAGTTGTCAGTAGGTAGGGCATGGGTGAAAGAATGTGGGCTCCATCGATGCCGCCCCTTGAGCCACCGAGTTCCAGGTTGTCGCGGGTTACGGCCCAGGACGTCTGTTTCTTTAGTTCTACGCCTGTCATGCCCTGCTTGGCAAAGAATCCCTTCTCTTTGGCAATGATTAGGGGTGCTGCATCGGTAAGGGCGATGAATCCAAGCTCGACAGTGGTGGTTTCCGGCTTGCCGGGGGCTGCCTGTGCCGGGCTGGAATTAAGCAGGCTGGCAATTCCGCCAAATTGAATGGCAATACCAGTGGCCGTTGCCAGGCCGGTGAAAATTGCTTTGCGTCGAGTGATTGGTGTCATGGTTTTATCCCTTGGCGGGTACGTACAATCAATTGATATCCCGTGGCAGACCACCACTTGGGCGAGCGAATTGACGGGTCTCACAACAACGGACTTTCGTCAACACTGATTTGTTAAGCTGGCGCCAATGCTGACCAACATGTTTAGAAAACCACGTTTGGGCTACCTGCTGAAGTGATCGTTGTTACAGGTTTTAGGTTTGCTTTTTCGGCCTTGCTGGGGCATCTAGGTCTTGCCTGGCTGCGAGATTTCGTGCAAGGCGGCGTCAAGATTGTGGTGATTGTGGCCTGGTTTTGCCAGTTTCCAGAGGGCAAAAAGCCACAATTCCCCTAGCTGCTGCCAGTTTTCTGAATCAAGGGGCAGCCCCCTGATTAGGGCAGCCTCTTCAGCTGCAGTGCTGATGTATCGCTGCCAGATGGCCTAGGGGCTTGCCCGAGTGGAGCAGTTTGCGGCAGCTTTCCAGGCCAGCTTCCTGGGTGTTGCTTAGGCCCGCCTGCCATAGGTAGTTGCCCGCATTCCAGATCAGGGAGGTGGCTAGGGGCCCCTGCCCCCCTAGGGCAGCTAAGGCCTGGTCAGCCCAGGTGTCGAGGTCAATCCAGGCTGGATCGTTGCCGTAGCAGTCGTGGTCGCGGGGGTGAAGGATGAGGCGGCCATCGCCGCTGTCATTGGGGCGTCCCGTCACGCAGGCTCGGCTGATCGGTAGATCGGTGCTTCCCTCAAGCCCCTTAATGGTGAGGATCTCTGTTTCGCCGGCGAGTTTTAAGGCTTGCCAGGCCCGGGCCTCCGTTGGCGGATGTACAAAGCCGCTCACCAATAGATGGTTGCCCCTGTGGGCTGTCCACAGCAGTTCCAGGCTGGCCACTGGTGGTCGCTTGCCAATGTCTTCACGCATCGGGACCAGTACTTCGGCAGCGGGGAAGTGGTCGGGTTGGTGAATCAGGGCGAGATTCCAAAGGTCTAGGCAGTTCTGAACCCAGGCGACACTGCGGTCCCTAAGGGCCAGGCCAAGGGCAGCGAATAGCTCCATGGCAGTGACCCCGTATTTGACCGGCATGCGCCTTCCCCCCTGCAATACCACTGGAATGCCTGCGCTGGCCAGTAAAAGTGATGTGAGGGGATAGATGGGCGAGGTGCGGCTGCGGCCGTCGAAGGGGATGCCAAAACAAAGTGCTGGCTTGTTACTTATTAACTTCGGTCCAAGCTGACGGTAGACATCCAGCATCCCGGTCAGTTCCTGGGGCTCCGGCCGGCGAATGCGATGGGCGATCAGAAAGGCGCCAATCTGGGCCGGGCTGGCTTCGCCATTGAGCATTAATTCCAGGGCATCTGCCGCCTCCCCGCGGCTGAGACCACTGCTGGTGTGCTCGCCGCTACCCACCTTGCCCAGGTAGGTGCGAAAGCGATCGCGTCCAGGGATTTTGGCGTCCTGCTTGGGTTGGGGTGGCACTGCAGGAGCCTGGGCCATCTTGCACAGATTGGAAGGCTAGAAGCTGATTCTCATTCACGGCGCAAGCTGCTGTGCCTAGGTGCGACAGGAACAGCTTTTTGTAGCGAAGACGACACCACTGGAACTGTGTCTTTCATCACTCTGGGCGTCCCCCCAGCCTCTGGCTCAGATGGCAGCTGCCCTAAGCAAGATCGAGCAGGCCAAGGCAGATTTCTGCGGGCTGGAGCTAGTTCCCCGGCTGGGTGAGCTGGCCTCTGAGGGCTGGGAAAACATTGATGAGGCCACCCTCACCATCCGACTCAAGTGGCTGGGTATTTTTTTTCGACCGGTCACTCCTGGTCGATTCATGGTGCGGCTGCGCCTGCCCAATGGGGTGATCAACGCCGATCAGTTAGGGGCCCTTGCCGATGTCGTTGACCGCTGCGGAGAGCATGGTTCTGCCGACATCACCACGCGTCAGAACCTGCAGTTGCGAGGCCTGTTGCTGGAAGATATGGCTCCGCTAATGGCGGCCATGGAGCCCTTGGGTCTCACCAGCCGCCAATCGGGCCACGACAATCCCCGCAATATCACCGGCAACCCTTTCGCTGGGATAGATCCCGAGGAGATCGTTGATACCAGGCCTTTTGTGGAGGCAATTCAGGAGCGGCTACTGGCCGCCGATGGTCCCCGCAACCTGCCCCGCAAATTCAACATTGCCGTCGGCGGCGCGGCCGATAGCTTTCTGCTTCACAACGATCTGGCCTTCCTCCCTGCAGATCACAACGGCGAGCTTGGCTTCACCGTGATGGTGGGCGGTTTCTTTTCCGCCCAGCGCAATGAGCTGGCCATTCCCCTCGGGCTATGGCTGCGGGGCGATCAGCTGCCCTTGTTCAGCCTGGCAATCCTTCGCCACTTTGAGCGCTGCGGCAATCGTCAGGCCCGCAATAAGAGCCGGCTGATGTATTTGGTGGATGAGCTGGGGCTTGAGGACTATCGAGTAGCGGTGCTGCAGGAATTCGCAGCCCTTGGTGGGGAGGCCGAACCCCACGATGGCCTGCACCGTGTGAATCGTGCCCCCCGCTCTGGTGTTGGCGTTCACTCCCAGAAACAGCAAGGGCTTTGCTGGGTGGGATTGGGGGTGCCGGTGGGTCGCCTTGATGGGGCATCGATGCTGGAGCTGGCGAGGCTGGCGAGGGCCTATGGAAGTGGTGAGCTGCGTTTTACGGAGGCTCAGAACGTGCTTCTCATAGATGTGCCGGCCGAGCGGGTCGAGGCCCTGCTGGCAGAGCCCCTGCTGCAGACGTTCCAGCCCGAGCCGGGTGCACTGATGGCGGAAGCGGTTAGCTGCACAGGAAATCGCTATTGCAGTTTTGCCCTGATCCCCACCAAAACTACGGCCCAGTCTGTGGTGGGGGAGCTGGAGAGACGCCTGGAGCTGCCCCACCCGGTGCGCAGCCACTGGACTGGCTGCCCCAATGCCTGCGGCCAGCCCTACATGGGTGAGATCGGCCTGATGGGGGCCAAGGCTCGCCATGAAGGTCAGATGGTGGAGGCGGTCAAGATCTTTCTAGGGGGCGATATGGGTGCGGATCCCAAGTTGGCGGAGCTGCACGAGAAGGGTGTGCCTCTCACCCAGTTGGCGGATGTGCTTGAGCAGCTGCTGATAGATCGCTTCGGTGCCCGCCGCCGTAGTTCCGCGCCCTGCCAGGGTGGTTAAAGCGGAGATCTGGGCGCCCTTGGGGCTGAGTGAATCCACTGATAGCTGGCAACAGCTGGAGCAGCTCCGGCGCGGGAGAGTGCCCGTTGAACCCGTCCTAGAGCAGATCAACCAGGGCGAACTGCCCGCTTCCGCCGATCTTTTGGCAGCCCTAATTGGGCGGCTGAACCGTGCTGGGGTGGAGCAGCTGCTCTCCGGTCCGGTGGGCAGGAACCCTGCCTGTTTGCTGGAGGCGGCGCGCCAGGTGCTGGCACCCCTTGCGGCTGAGCCGTCCGTGAAGCAAGCCTGGCTGGAACCCCTGCTCGCCCTACCGCCCAGCCCAGCTGGCCTGGGAGTGCTTGGTTATTTCCAGGACGCCTGTGTGGCAGGTCGCCTGCGCGCCCAGCTGGAGGCAATCGAACCCTCGGAGCGCAAGCAGGAGGCCATGCAGCAGCTTTTGCCGCTGTTGGGTCGTCAACGCCAGCCCCAAGACGCTGGCTTGCTGCTGGAGCTGGCCCTGGCGCCGGCCCCCCTGGCCTGGCGCCGCGCCGCGCTGGAAGCCCTCGCCCTGGGGCTCTCTGCCTGGCCGCTTGCCCCGCTCACCCGCGCTTTACAACAGCTCGCCGGCGATCTTGACCCTGGTTTGGCTGCGCAGGCAGTGGATTTGCTTAGCCGTCTGCCCGATGGCCAGATGCTGTTGCGACAGCTACAGCACCGCCAGCTGGAACCGGCAGTGGCGGAGCGACTCCGGCGGCGGCTGACCGCTTCGCCCCTGGTGTTGCTGGTGCATGGCCGCCAGGGCGGCGTAATTCCTGTTGTGTTGCAACAGCTTGCGGCTGAGCTGGAAAAGCGCCGCCGTTCGCCCGTGATATTGCAGGCGTTTACAGCGGCTGCCCCGGAGGGCGACCCAAGCTTCTGGATGGCGGCGCGGCGGGCCGGTGCTCTCAGCCTGGTGCCCCTTTTGTTGCTGCCCGGGGAACATGTTCGCAGCGATGTTCCGGCCATTGCCAGGCACTGGCAACTGCGCTCTAGGGCCAGGCTTGGCCAGGTTGTGGCTTTGCGGCGCCGGCCTTTCCTAGGGGCTTGGCCCCAGTGGCAGCAGCTGTTGGCGGCCGAATGGGGCAAGGCGGCAGGGGGGCGAAGCTTGCTCTGGCTCCACCATCCTCTGCAGGGTGCGCTGGCTGATCGCTTCTTGAAGTATTTGGCTGGGGTTTTGGCTTTGCCCGGGGCACCGGCGGCCTACAGCGACCCCCAGGCAATCCTGGCGGCCCAGGCCGAGCCTCCAGTGGTGCTCGCACCGCTCACCCTGGCGCCCAACCGTCTGAGTGAATCCCTCAAGATGGTCCGGTTAGCACCGCCGGCTGAGGTGCTGCCCCCCTTGCTCGATCTGCCTGCCGTGCGCGATTTTCTGCTGTCCAGCCTTGAGGCCCTGCCATGAGCGAGCTTGGCAAGGTGTATCTGGTGGGGGCTGGTCCCGGCGATCCGGAGCTGCTCACGGTCAAGGCCCACCGCTTGCTGCAGGGCTGTGATGCCCTTGTCTACGACTCCCTGGTGCCCCAGCAAGTGCTCGATCTGGTGCCGGAGCGCTGCGAGCGCCACTTTGTGGGCAAGCGCCGCGGCCACCACTCGGTGCCCCAACCCAGCACCAATGCGGTCTTGGTGGAGTTGGCGGGTCGCTGCCGTTGCATCGTGCGGCTGAAGGGCGGCGACCCCTTCTTGTTTGGCAGGGGTGGGGAAGAGGCGGCCCATTTGGCCAGCCATGGGGTGCCGGTTGAGGTGGTGCCAGGGGTCACGGCCGGGATTGCGGCACCTGCCTATGTGGGCATTCCGGTGACCCATCGGCGGGCCGGATCCAGTGTCACCTTCGTGACCGGTCACGAGGAAATCGACAAGCGGCGCCCCGGTGTGGATTGGCGGGGTCTGGCCCGGGCCAGTGATGGCCTGGTGATCTACATGGGGTTGCACAACCTGCGCCGCATCGCCGAGGAATTAATCGCCGGAGGCCTCGCCCCAGACACCCCCGCCGCCGTGGTGCAGCAGGGCACGGTCAAGGGCCAGAGGCATTTGGTGAGTGAACTTGCGCTTCTGGCGGATCAGGCGGAGGCGATGGGGTTCTGCTCCCCCTCGATCGTGGTGGTGGGCCAGGTGGTGGCCCAACGGGTGGAAAGTGCCGCGGCTGAGCCTGCAAACGTGGATATGCCGATTCCCTTCTGAGGCGATTTGTAAGTCAATCACTGAAGTGGTCTGCGTTGCCATGGTTTCGTAGCGGCTGCAACGTTTTGTCCGACCGCTGAACGGTTCAATTGGTCACTGAGTTGGCTCTTTAAAAGCCCCATTTACCCATGGCTGGTATTGCTGCCCCTACGGATCGCTCACCGATGTTTGAGCTGATTCCCTATGAGAAATTTCGCGATACCCCTGCAGTTCGTTTTTTTGATATCACCGTTGCTGAATCCAACGCCCGCGACCTGGTGATCCATTCCGGTCCGGCGATCAGCCCCCCCGATGAGGAAAAAACTGGCGCCTGGCAGTTCTATTTGCATCCCCACCAGGAAGACAACCTTTTAGCTCTCCATGGCGGCCGCACCTTTTATCTGGTGAACCTGGGCTGGAATTATCCGTTTCACATTGTTCGCCTGGAAACTAGAGGCGACATCCTGCGCATTCCGCCCGGGACCTTCCATCGATCGGTGTCTGACCCCGACGGCTCGGTGGTGCTCAACCAGGCCGTGCGCGATCAGGGCGCCAATGTTCAAAGGGAATTTCGGGTGTACAACAGCCGCAAGATTCCGCGCCTGTTTGCCACCACGTTCCGAACGGCGCCCCTTCCCAAACTGCACGGCGTCAGCTGGTAGTTAATTCAGCCGTAAATCAACGGTGCAGGCCCCAGGCCAGCTCCCTTGCCAGGGCGATTGCTTTGGGTTTGGCAATTGCAAATCTGCTGCTTGCCCATCTACAGCCGTTGGTTTAAAGCCGCTCGCCTCCTGCTCCAGCACCCAGCTGGCCAATGGTTTTCTTGGGCCAGTTTTTGCCGGATCAATTTCCTGGCTATCGACAAGCACCAGTTCCAGGGGCACATGGTTGGCGATGCAGGGATGGAGGCAGGGATAGAGGCTTTCTTGCCGGTAGCGCACGGCCAGGGGTTGGCGACCATCTGCGCCGGGCCGTAGGGGGCGGCCATTGAGCACCAACCCGTAGCGCTGGTGGAAGGCGCCATTGCCAATCACCTCAAAACGCCGCAGGGAGCTGTCCACAAAGCGGCTGGTGCTGCCCCCTTCCACTGGCGTGTCGCAGAGCAGGGGCCAGGGTTCCAGGGCGCGGCGGATTTCCAGGCTCGCCTGCTGCTCCTGCCACTGCAGCAGGACCGGAAAACGCCAGTTCCAGATGGTCCGAAAAATGCTGGCATCGAGGGGCAGCCCGTCGGCTGTTAGCTCCTCCAGCACGGCCTCCAGGTCAAGCCAGAGCTGGCTGGGCAGCAGCCATTGGTCGTGCAGGCTTGCGCCCCAGGGTTTAAGGCTGGAGGGGCGCTGGCTAGGCCGCAGCAGATGCAGGGCCAGGGCCCGCCAGAGCAGGGCCACGGCCCCTGTCCACTGGTGGTGGGGGAAGGTTTCCAGGGCCCGAAACTCAATCAAGCCCTGGCAGCCGGCGGCCCAGGCGGGATTCCAAAACTTGTCGAGGCTTATTTCACTGCGGTGGGTGTTGCCGCTCTTGTCGGCATGGAGATGGCGGAGGGTTTCACTGATCGCCACCCGTTGATCGCCTTCGGGCAGGGCCTCGAGAATGCTGTGGGCCAGTTGCAGGTCGAGCCAGTCGGCACTGCCCTCGTCTGGGCGGGGTGCCTGGGATGCGGGGCCCACCGAGTTGCCGGAAAAGAGATAGGCCAGGCTCGGGTGGTGTTGCCAGTAGCGCAGGATTCCGACCAACCAGGCCGGCCGCCCGAAGAAGGGATTTGTTTCCAGGCTGGGGCCGCCCCAAAGCAGGTGGTTGCCGCCACCGCTGCCTTCGATCTGGTCACCCCGGCGCCGCCAGGAGCGCAGCCCCACGGCCTCACCTGCCTCCTCCAGCACCCGTATCCAGCCCGCGTAGGCCTCCCAGCTGCGACACACCGGCAGATTTACCTCCAGCACCCCAGGGTCGGCGGTCAGGCCGAGCACCTGCCAGGCGCCGTCGATGTCGAGGGGCAGCACGCCACTGAGCTCGGGTTGGCTCCAGCCCCTTGATGCTTCAGCGATCACCAATAGCAACTGCTCAAGGGGCTGGCGGGCCAGGGGGGGCAGAAATAGGTTCCAGCCATCTGCTGAAATCTCCAGGGTCAACACCTGGTAGAGCACCCCTTGGGGGAAGTGCTGCAGGGGTAGGCGCAGACCAGCGGGCCCAGGGGCCCCACTTAATTCGCGCAGTTTTCTTTTCAGGGGCCATTGGGCCCCATGCCATGACCCTTCGTCGTGGGAATCAACGTCTTCGTGGCAGAGCGGAGCGGCCCAGACCCGGTTGCTCGCAGAAAGGGGATCGCGCAATTCGAGGGGGTGCAATTTGCAACCCAGGGCCGCGCCGATGGCCGCCAAAAACTGGCGAGCCGCTTTTTTTGTGGGGTGGGGTAGGGCAGCTTGGGCCGCTGGCTCCAGGCCCTGCTGGGGCCAATTCACCACCGGAGTGCCATCTGCACCGGTGATCAGGCGCAGGGCCCAGCGGGGGTTTACTTCGCCGTCGTAGCGCTTGCCAGGGCAATAGATCAGGGTGCTGCCGGGCCACTGCCGCTCCTGCAATTTCCTGCCCAAGGCCTTGGCGTAACCAAGTTTGCTGGGGCCATCGGCCGCCACGCTCCATTCGGCGCCCTCTGGATCAAAAGGCACGTAGGTGGGCTCGCCACCAAAGGTGAGCTCTATGCCTGCTTCAACCAACCGCCTTTCGACTGCTTCTGCAACTAAGGCTGCATTTGCAGCTGCTGCTGAATTTGCAGCTGAAGCTGTCGAATCGGAAGCCATTATTTAGTAGCCAATTTTTAGCTGGCTATTGCTGATTATCTCGGCCTCTATTGCCCACTCAAATATGCTTTCAACGCCTGGTGGGCCAGAGAAGCTGCCGGTAATTGCGGCAGTTAGGTCTGATTTGGAGGAGGTGACGATCGGGATATAGCGATCATCTACGGCACCGATGCCACTGGCATCAAAACCGCGCCAACCAGCCCCCTGAAGATATACCTCGGTCCAGGCATGGAGGTCGTAGCGATCGGGTTTGGGCTCTACCAGGTGGTAACCACTGACGAATCGAGCCGGCAGGCCCACGCTGCGGCAGCACTCAATCATCAGCATCGCCAGATCTCGGCAGGAGCCCACCCGCTCCTTCAGGGTGCGGCTTGCGGGCCAGGCCGGACCGATGTGGCGTTGGGTGTATTTGACCCGGTCTTGAATGATTTCGAGTAGCTGCTGCAGGAAGGTCAGGCTGCGTTGATCACTACCCATCAGTGCTTCCTGGGCCAGGTCCACCGCCGCGGCATCGTGCTGGCCATTGGGTAACCAGCCCTGGAGGTTGCTAGCCAGGTCGGGGTTTAGCCGGCCAATCGGCACCGGTAGGCGCGCCATTTCTTCGTCGAGGCAAGCCTCCACCAGGGGGGCGCTGAAGGTTTCCACCTCCGAGCGGGAGACCACCTGAAATAGGTCGGTGTCCCCTAGAAAGCGGGCCCGGGTGATGGCATCACCACCGGCGGCAAGCAGGTCAAAAAGTTGGCTCGGATCCGGCGTCACCTCCAGTCGATAGTCGATCAGTCGCTGGAAGCCATGGGGGCGGGGCCTGAGGCAAAACCTGTGCGGACCCAGCTGCACCGGCTTGCTGTAGCGGTAGGTGAAGGTGTGGGTTAGGCGGGCACGCATGGCAACTCTGCGCTGGAAAGGGTGGTGGGAGAAGCAGAGATGTTGGCAGTGATGAAGTACCGCTGTTCAATCTGTTCGTGAAGTTGATTGAAATCGCTTTGCAGGCTGTCGATGGCTTCATGGAGGCCCTCGGCAATCAACGCATCAATGCTGGTGTAGCTCCAGCGGGCCAGGGTCAGACCGCTGAGGCATTCCAGCTCATCAGGAGCGCCGGGCACGGATTCACCCCTGATGATTTTGAGCGTTTCGTGGATGCGCTCGAGGCAGTAGCGCACCGAACGGGGAAAGATCGGATTGAGTAGGAGAAAGCCCGCCACCGCCTTTGGTTCGATCGCCTGCTGCCGCGATTGGCGGAACATTTGATAGGCCCCCGCACTGCGCAACAGGGAGATCCACTGCAGTTCATCGAGCACCCCCCCCACCTCATCGGGGGATGGCAAAAGCAGGAAGTACTTCACATCGAGGATGCGGCTGGTTTTTTCGGCCCGCTCCAGCAGGCGCCCCAGCCGGCTGAATTGCCAGGAGAGGTCGCGGCTCAAGGTTGAATCGGTGATCCCGTAAAAGAGTTGGCAGGCCCGTCGAATGTTGCGCAGCTGCTCCTGGCCCGGCTCCTTCCAGAAGCTCGTGCTTTCTTGCAGGATCCAGTAGATGTCGTTGAGCTGCTCCCACATTTCCGTGGTGATCACCTCGCGGATTTGGCGGGCGTTTTCCCGGGCAAAGGCGATGCAGTTGATGATGCTGTTGGGGTTTTCTTCGTTGCGCACCAGGAAGCTGACCACATCTTCCGGGGTGGCGGAGGGGTGCAGCTTGTCGAAGAGCTCCCGGTCCCCATTGGCCTCGATTAGGGGTAGCCAGGGTTCGGCACTGCCGGGGGGGCAATCGAGGGCCATCGCTTCGCTTACTTCAACGAAGCGGGAGATGTTCTCTGCCCGCTCCACGTAGCGGTTGATCCAGTAGAGGGAGTCGGCAACTCGACTCAGCATGGGACCAACTCCTGGGCCGAACTTTCATCGACAATCCAGGTGTCCTTACAGCCGCCGCCTTGGGATGAATTCACCACCAGGGAGCCCCGGCGCAGCGCCACCCGGGTCAGGCCACCCGGACTGATCCAGGCCCCCTTGCCCCGCAACACGTAGGGCCGCAAATCCACGTGGCAGGGAAATAGTTCGCCTTCGCTGAGGGATGGCACCGTCGAGAGTTCGAGGGTGGGTTGGGCGATGTAGTTGCGGGGGTCGGCCTTGATCTTCCCCGCAAAATCAGCAATTTCAGCCTGGCTGGCATGGGGCCCGATCAACATTCCGTAGCCCCCGGCTTCGGCCACGGCCTTCACCACTAGTTCGCCCAGGTGGGCCAGCACATAGGCCTGGTCGTCTGGGCGGGAGCAGAGGTAGGTGGGCACGTTTTCAATGATCGGCTCTTCCCCCAGGTAGTAGCGGATCATTTCCGGCACGTAGGCGTAGATCTGCTTGTCGTCGGCCACACCCGTGCCCGGGGCATTGGCGATGGCTACCCGGCCGGCTCGGTAGGCGCCCATCAGGCCCCGCACCCCCAACATCGAATCGCTGCGAAATACGGCTGGATCAAGGAAATCGTCGTCGATGCGGCGGTAGATCACATCCACGGGCTCCAGGCCACTGGTGCTGCGCATCCAAACCCGGTCTTCCTGGCAGAGCAGATCCCGGCCTTCCACCAGCTGGATTCCCATCTGCTGGGCCAGGTAGCTGTGCTCGAAGTAGGCGCTGTTGAAAACTCCAGGGGTGAGCAGCACAACCTTGGGGTTGTCGGTCCAGGGGGCAAGTTCCCGCAGGGTTTGCAGCAGATGGGAGGGGTAGTCGTCGATCGGTTGGACCGTGCGCCCCGAAAACAGGCTCGGGAACATGCGCTTCATCACGCGCCGGTTCTCGAGGAAATAGGCCACCCCGGAGGGGCAACGCAGGTTGTCCTCAAGCACGCGCCAGGTGCCTTCACCATCCCTGACCAGATCAAGGCCAGACACATGGCACCACTTGCCGAGGGGGGGCTGAAAGTCCCGCATCTCGGGCCGCCAGCCCTGGGAGCTTTCAACATCTGCGCGGGGAACCACCCCGTCGTTGAGAATTTTTTGGGGCCCGTAGACGTCCCCAAGAAATTGGTCGATCGCCTCCAGCCGTTGAACCAAGCCCTGCTCCAGGCGTTGCCAATCCGCCAGGCCAATGAGCCGGGGCAGGGGGTCGAAGGGCAGGATTCTCTCTACGCCCTTATTGCCGGAATCGTTGAGCCGGAAGGTGGCGCCCAGGCGTTTGAGCAGCATGCCCGCGGCCGCATGGTTCCGATTCAGTTCGGCCAGGCCCAGCTGACCCAGGGAAGAGAGCAGGGGTTGGAGGCTGCTGCGGGGTTGGTCAAAGGCACTGAAGTATTCGTCGTATCCCCGGGTGGGCCTGTATTCGGTAAACATTCCCCGCCCGTGACAGCTGAGCTGATCCTGGCCAGCGGGGGCTAATGCCCGAGTGCCTATTGCTACAAACCCAAGGCTTGCGTGGCAGTTGCGCAGGGTTAGTGCCTAGTTCGGATTTATGAATTGCTCAAGTTGTGATTCCCGGCGCCGCCAGCAATTGCCGCCATAGGGCTTCAGGTTCAGGGGCGATCGGCAGGGGCTGGTCGCCCAACTGGCTGATCGGCCGGCAGCCCAGGCTGTTGATCAGTAGGGCGCCGGCGCTGGCGTGCAAATCAGCGGCGCCAATCACCTTTTCTTTGGCCAGGCCCAGCTGCAGGGCCAGGCCGCGCATTACCCCCGGGAGGCAACCGCTGGCCAGGGGAGGGGTGATCCAGCCAGAACTGCTGAGCACCAGGAGATTGGCGCTGGTGCCGCAGCTCAATTCGCCTGGGTGCGGGGCCCCCGAGCAGGGGAGCAGGGCGTCGTCGAAACCGGCGGCTACCGCCTGGCGGCGGGCCTGGATCGCCGCTCCGTAGGCCATGGTTTTGCAGCAACTCAGCAGGCTGGTGGCACTGCGGCTTTCCGTGGGACTGACGAACAGCCGCACCGGCGCGAAGTTCGGGCGGTAGGGATTTAGTTGCAGCCAGAAGCGGCCGCTTTGCTCGCTGGGCAAATCCAGGCCCCGCCCGGCCCCGCTCGGCCCCCCGCTCGGTCCCCCGCCGGCCCGGCTCCAATTGAGCCTGAGGGCACCGCCTGTGATGCCGCTGCGGCTAACTGCTTCGCCAATCAGTTTTTGCACCTGGCCTTTGGCCGGGGGCTCGGCCATGGCGAGCAGGTGGGCGCCCCTTTGCCAGCGGGCCAGGTGTTCCTCAAGCCTGCAGCTCACACCTGCTTCCACCAGCAGGGTTTCAAAAATCCCATCGGCCAGCAGTAGGGCCCGATCACTGACGGGAATGGCCAGTTCGTCGGGGTTGCCCCAACTGCCCTTTGGCCCGGGTTGGTCGATCCAGGCGATCGCTTTGCCGGGGCCGTCCGCACTCATGCCAAGGCCTCCAGCAGGGGCTTTAGCTTCCAGCCCATTTCTTCTGCTTCAGCCGCTGGATCGGAATCGGCGACGATGCCGCAACCGGCATGTACCCGCAGCCTTTGGTCCTTGATCACAACTGATCGGATCAAGATGTTGCTATCGAATTGGCCATCTGGAGCAAGCCAAAACAGGCTGCCGCAGTAGGGCCCCCGGGGCACCGGTTCCAGGCTTGCCAGCCGTTGAGAAGCCCGAATTTTGGGGGCTCCGCTGATGGAACCGCCGGGCCAGCAGGCCCGCAGCAGGTCCACCAAGTTGCGCTCAGGTTGCAGGCTGCCCCGCACCACCGAGGTGAGGTGGTGCACCTGGCGATAGCTCTCTAGACCCACCAGTTGGCTCACCCCAATCGATCCGGGCTGGCAAACCCGGCCCAGATCATTACGGAGCAGGTCCACGATCATCACGTTTTCGGCCCGATCCTTGCCGCTGGTCACCAGGGCGGCGGCTTCGGCTGCATCGGCCTGGGCATCGCTGCGGCGCGGGCGGGTGCCCTTGATCGGTCGAGTTTCCACCTGGCCGGCCTGCCCCAGCCGCAGGAAACGCTCCGGGGAGCTGGAGAGCACGGCTTCGCCCTGGGCCCCAGCGCCGGCGATCGCCAGGCCCCCAAAGGGGGCGGGGCAGCCCTGGCGCAGGCGGCCGTAGAGGGCAAGGGGATCGGGGGGGGCCAGAGCCTGGAATTCGCAACAGGCCGTCAGATTGGCCTGAAACAGGTCTCCGGCCGCAATCCATTCCAGGATCTGGCTTACCTGGCGGCCAAAGGCGGCGGGGTCGGTGTGCCACTGCCAGGCCTGCAGGGGAATGCCAAGGTTTGCTGCCTCCCCGGCCTGGTGGGGCCCCTTGGCCATGGGCAGGGCTTCGATCAGCTCAGCCATGGCCTTGATTCGCCCCGGATCGCTGCCCTCCAGCACCAGGCTCTGTTCCTGGTGGTCGAGCAGCAATATCGGGTCGTGCCGGGCGGCCCACAGCACGGCCATGTCGCTGGTGGCCCAGTGTGCGCCGGCCTCCACCCAGGCCCCGGCCTCGTAGGCCAGCCAGCCCATCCAGTGGCCGCCATCCTGGGAGATGGAACTCAGGGCGGCGAAGGGATCTTCCGAGCAGGGATCTTCCGGGCAGGTGGGCCCCGGCAGGCCGCGGCAAACCCGCTGGGCCAGGGGATTGATGCCTATCCGGCTGCAGCGGCCTTGCCCCACACCATCGCCGTCGAGCCAGACCAAACCCTCGCGGCCGAACTTGGCTACCAGGCCGTGCACAAGGGCCATGGGCTCGCGCCAGGCCATGGCCCGCTGCAGCCTTTTGGTCGGTAGGGAGTTCATCGACGATTGCTGGCCAGTTCGGGATGGCCCGCCTCGACCAGGGCTCCATCGCGAATTCGGCAGCTGTCGCAAACGCCGCAGGGCTCTTCGCCACCGCTGTAGCAACTCCAGGTGGCTCCGATCGGCACCCCCAGCCGCAGGGCCTCCCGCACGATCTCGGTTTTGCCCCATGCCACCAGCGGTGCCCACAGTTGGGCTCCGCGGCCTTCCCTACCGCTCTTACTGGCCAGGTCCGCCAGGGTTTGGAAGGCGGCCAGGTAATCCGGGCGGCAATCGGGATAGCCCGAATAGTCCACCGCATTCACGCCCAGCACTAGCTTTTCTGCGCCCTCGGCCTCGGCCAGGCTCAGGCCCAGGGCAATGAAAACCGTGTTGCGTCCGGGCACATAGGTGCTGGGGATCAGGCCGCTTTGCACCCCCGTGGTCGGTACGGCGATGTTTTCATCGGTGAGGGCCGAGCCCCCCCAACTGGCCAGATTTACCGAGATGGTGTGGTGGCCGTTCAGCTGCAGGTGGTCGGCCAGCTGGTTGGCTGCTGCCAATTCGCGCCGATGCCTTTGGCCATAGTCGAAGGAAAGGCCGGTAACGGCATAGCCCGCCTCGATCGCCAGGGCCGCTGCCGTAGCTGAATCCAGGCCGCCGGAAAGCAGGGCAATCGCCTTTGGGTTACCTCCAGGAACTTCGCTTGGCAGGGGGCTACTCATTTCAAAAGGCTGCCAGATCAGCAGGCGATGTCTACCCGCCCTGTGGCCCTGGCGGCGTTGCTCGCCAAGATGGGCCCAGTTGGAATTTGGCCTGTGCTGCTGTCTCGCCTGTTGGGCTTGGGAATGGGAATGGCTGCGGGCATTGCCACCGGTGGGTTTGGCCCCCTTGCCCTGGCGGGCTTGGCGATTCCACGGCTCGATCTCAGCGGCTATCCGGCGGCCGCGGCTGGGGAGACCCGCTGGGTGATCCAGCTGCCTGGGGTGCTGCCGCCCACTGCTGATCCCACCATTTCCCCCAATCCCCGCGATTGGCGGGTTGAGGTGTTGGTCGGCCAGCTTGTCAAGGCGGACTGCAACCAGTACACCTTTTCGGCGCGGTTGCGGGTTGACCATCCCCAGGCCAACCCCGAACTCAGCTATCTGAAGGTCAGTGATGTGGGGCCCCTTGCCTCTACCCGCATGGCCTGTACCCCCGGCCAACCGCTGCAGGAGCGCTTTGTGGCCCGCGCCGGTAAACCCTTTGTGATGCCCTACAAGGTGAGCCGGCCGATCGTGATCTATGCACCCAAGAACCTGCAGGTGCGCTGGAAGCTCTGGAAGGCGGAAACCCAGCACCGCGCTGCCAACGCCATCTAGCGCACCCCCAGCCACTTGTGGCTTTGCAGGCTGAGCCGCCACGGGCGGTGTTGGCGCACGTAGGCAATAGCGAGTTCTTTCCCCTCCTCGCTTAGCCAGCCGGGCTGGAGCAACAGAGCCGGCTGCCCGAGCTTTTGGCTGGCGCTTAGGCAAGCAGTTGCCATCTCTTCTGCAAAGGCCAAATCTCCAGGGCCATGCACGATCACCTTGAGTTCCTGGCAGGCGGCCAGCAGCTCAGGGGTGGGTGGCCGGTGGGCCTTCGGGGAGAGGGTGATCCAGTCGAACCGGCCGCTGAGGCGATCCACGCCGCTGGTTTCCAGGTGCAGGGGCAGACCCGATTCGGCCAGGGCGGTGCAGAGGCCGTCGAGGTTGTGGTGCAGGGGTTCGCCGCCCGTAACCACCACAAAGGCAGCTCCAGCTCCAGCCGCTTGCTTGGCTTCCGCCGCAAGGGAGGCCAGGCTTCGGCGGGGGTGGGCTTCGGCCGGCCAGGAATGTTTGGTGTCGCACCAACTGCAGCCCACGCTGCAGCCGCCCAGGCGAATGAAAAAGGCGCTGCGGCCCGCATGCAACCCTTCCCCCTGGAGGGAATGGAAGGTTTCCACCACCGGCAGGCCTGCTTCAGCTGGCTCTGGGGTGTCCAAGGCTGCTGGGGATGGGGGCCGCGGCCGACACCTGTTGGGCGGCTTCCGCCAGGCCCCTAAACAGGGGATGGGGTTTGCCGGGCCGCGAGAGAAATTCCGGGTGGTATTGGCAGGCCGTGAAGAAGGGGTGGTTTTTCAATTCGATCAGTTCCACCAGGCGGCCATCGGGGGAGGTGCCGCTGATCTCGTAGCCCGATTCCAAAAAGAGGTTGCGATATGCGTTGTTGAACTCGTAGCGGTGGCGGTGGCGCTCGTAGACCACCTCATCGCCGTAGAGCCGCTGGCCCATGGTGCCCGGGGTGAGCCGGCAGGGATAGACGCCCAGGCGCATCGTGCCGCCCAGATCGACCACATCCTGTTGCTCTGGCAACAGGTGAATTACGGGGTGGGGGCTGTCGGTATCCAGTTCGGCGCTAGTGGCCCCAACGAGTCCGGCCTGGTTGCGGGCCCATTCGATCACGGCGCACTGCATCCCAAGGCAGAGGCCGAGGAAGGGCACCCGCTGTTCGCGGGCCCAGCGGATTGCAGCCACCTTGCCATCGACGCCCCGGTTGCCAAAACCACCGGGCACCACCACCGCATCCATGCCCTTGAGCAGGGCCTCGGCCCCTTGGCTTTCAATCTGCTCGGCGCAAACCCAGCGCAGATCGAGGGAGGCATCCACATCCAGGCAAGCGTGACGCAGGGCCTCCACCACCGAGAGGTAGGCATCGTTGAGCTGCACATATTTGCCCACCAGAGCTACCTTCACGGCGGGACCCGGGTTGCGTAGTTTGGTCACCAACTCCTGCCAACGCACCATGTCGCTGTTGTGGTTTGGCAGGTCGAGTACGTCCAGCACCTCCTGGCAGAGGCCGGCCTGCTCCATGGCCAGGGGCACGGCGTAAATGCTGTCGGCATCAAGGGCCTCGATCACCGCCTTGGTGCGCACTCCGCAGAAGCCGCCGATCTTGGCCTTGAGGTCGTCGCTGATGGCCCTGTCGCTGCGGCAGACGAGCACATCGGGCTGGATGCCGATCGAACGCAACTCCTTGACGGAGTGCTGGGTGGGCTTGGTCTTGAGCTCTCCGGAGGTGCCAATGAAGGGCAGCAGGGTCACATGCACGTAGGCCAGGTCCTGGCGGCCCACGTCCCCGCGGAATTCGCGGATTGCTTCAAGAAAAGGCAGGGATTCAATGTCGCCCACGGTGCCGCCAATTTCCGTGATCACCACATCGGCACTGCTGTTGGCGGCCACCCGTTTGATCCGTTCGCGGATTTCTCCGGTGATGTGGGGGATCACCTGCACGGTGCCGCCGTTGTAGTCGCCCCGGCGTTCCTTATTAATTACGGATTGGTAGATCGAGCCGGTTGTCACGCTGTTGAGGCGAGACATGGCGGTGTCGGTGAAGCGCTCGTAGTGGCCGAGATCTAGGTCGGTTTCGGCCCCGTCTTCGGTGACAAAAACCTCACCGTGTTGATAGGGGCTCATCGTGCCCGGATCCACGTTTAGGTAGGGATCGAGCTTGAGGATTGAAACGCTGTAGCCCCTGGATTTGAGCAGCCTTCCCAGGCTGGCGGCCACGATTCCCTTGCCGATACTCGACACCACTCCGCCAGTTACAAAAACGAATTTGCTCATGGCGGATCGATTGAGCCTTCAATCTACCGACAGTGCAAAGCCGTCTTCTGACTCATCCACCCAGGTGCTGGCCACATGCAGCTCTTCCAGCTGACTTAGGGCCGCTCCGCCCGGGGCCCCGGTCATCAGGCAGCGGGCCTGCTGGGTTTTAGGGAAGGCGATCGTGTCGCGGATTGATTCCTCGCCGGCCAGCAGCATCACCATCCGATCGATGCCGAAGGCCAGGCCGCCGTGGGGTGGGGCCCCCATGTCGAGGGCTTCCATCAGGAAGCCGAACTGCTGGTTGGCTTCTTCGAGGGGTAGGCCAATGGTCTGCAAAACCTGGCGCTGCAGGGCGGAATCGTGGATGCGTAGGGAGCCGCCCCCCAGCTCTAGGCCGTTGAGCACCAGGTCGTAGGCCTGGGCGCGGGCGCCGGGCAGGGTTTCGGCCCAGGCTGCTGGATCGTTGCCGAGGTCGCCCGGATGGGGGGCGCAGAAGGGGTGGTGCAGCGCTTCGAAACGGTTTTCGCCAGCGTTGAACTCAAACATCGGGAAATCCACGACCCAAAGGAAGTTCCAGGTGTCGTTCTCCCTATCTTTTTGCACCAGCCCCAGCTCCCGGGCCAGGTATTGGCGCACACGATCGAGGGCCTTATTCACCGTGGCGGTGTCGCCGGCACCGAATAGCAGCAGGGTGCCGGGCTCGGCGCTGCTGCGCGCCAGCAATTCGGCCTTTTTTTCCTCGCTGAGGTTGTCCTTGATGGCGCCAATCGTGTCGATTTCGCCGTCTTCGCGCACGCGGATGAAGGCCAGGCCGCCCGCCCCGGCTTTCTGGGCTTCGCTAAACACATCGCCGCCGGGCTTGATCCGCACGTTGCTGATCGCCTCATTGCCACCGGGCACGGCGATGCACTTGACCGAGCCACCAGAAGCGACGGCCCCTGAGAACACCTTGAAGCCCATGTCGGACACCAGGTCGCTGACGTTCACCAGCTCCAGGCCGTAGCGGGTGTCGGGCCGGTCGGTGCCGTAGCGCTCCATGGCCTCGTGCCAGGTGAGGCGGGGGAAGGGGCGGGGCAGCTCGACCCCCTTCACCTTTTTCCAGATCGTGCTGATCAGGGCTTCGTTTAGTTCCAGGATTTGCTCCTGGTCCATGAAGCTCATTTCGATGTCCAGCTGGGTGAATTCCGGCTGGCGGTCGGCCCTGAGGTCTTCGTCGCGGAAGCAGCGGGCCACCTGGTAGTAGCGCTCGATGCCCCCCACCATCAGCAGCTGTTTGAACAGCTGGGGGGATTGGGGTAGGGCAAACCACTCGCCGCCACATACCCGGCTGGGCACCAAATAGTCGCGGGCACCCTCGGGGGTGGAGCGGGTTAGCACGGGTGTTTCCACCTCGATGAAGCCCTCGTCCTCGAGGAAACGCCGGGCGGCCTGGATGGTCTGGGCCCGCAGGCGCAGGTTGCCGTTCATGCGCTCGCGGCGCAGGTCCAGGTAGCGGTGCCGCAGCCGCAGTTCTTCGCGGGTGTTCTCCTCGTCGTGCACCGA